>NZ_JBHYKH010000422.1:0-1240 GCF_042741275.1 Streptomyces sp. NPDC058964 | reverse complement strand
CACCCCCCGGGGGTGGGGGCCCTCAGTGCGTCCGTCTCCTTCCCGCTGTCCGGCCCGCACCCGATGCCCCCGTCGACGTGTTCGCCAACGGGTCCCCGCCCGAGGCGCCCTGACGGCCCCTCACGCGCGCGTTCGCTCCTCGTGCCGCGGTCGACCCGCGTACGAAAAGCCGCTGAGAGGGGCCTGTTCAGGGGCGTGCGCGGGAATGCCAACGTTCCGGGCCGCGTTGTGGAGTATGAACACGAGGAGGAGCGGTCACAGTGCTTGATCCGCAGGGTTTGTACGCATGGGAGCCGAAGGGGCTGGCCGTCGTCGACATGGCGCTCGCCCAGGAGTCGGCCGGTCTTGTCATGCTCTACCACTTCGACGGATACATCGACGCGGGTGAGACCGGCGACCAGAT
Organism: Streptomyces sp. NPDC058964; assembly: GCF_042741275.1. Classification (NCBI taxonomy): domain Bacteria; kingdom Bacillati; phylum Actinomycetota; class Actinomycetes; order Kitasatosporales; family Streptomycetaceae; genus Streptomyces; species Streptomyces sp. NPDC058964. The sequence goes on along the minus strand of NZ_JBHYKH010000422.1, from coordinate 837 downwards.
CGTCGACCGGGTCCTCGACTCGCTGCCCCACCAGGTCGTCGCCCGCTTCGACCACGACCGGCTCGTGGACTACCGGGCGCGCCGGCCGCTGCTGACCTTCGAGCGGGACCGCTGGACCGACTACGAGGAGCCCACCCTTGAGGTGCGGCTCGTCCAGGACGCCACGGGGGCGCCCTTCCTGCTGCTCTCCGGCCCCGAGCCGGACGTCGAGTGGGAACGCTTCGCGGCGGCCGTGCGGCACATCGTGGAGCGCCTCGGCGTCCGCCTCTCCGTGAACTTCCACGGCATACCCATGGGCGTGCCGCACACCCGTCCGGTGGGCCTCACCCCGCACGGCAGCCGCACCGACCTCGTCCCGGGCCACCGCAGCCCCTTCGACGAGGCGCAGGTGCCCGGCAGTGCCGAGGCGCTCGTCGAGTACCGCCTCATGGAGTCCGGGCACGACGTCCTGGGCGTCGCCGCGCACGTGCCGCACTACATCGCCCGCTCCCCTTACCCGGACGCGGCACTGACCGTCCTGGAGGCCGTCACGGCCGCGACCGGTCTGGTCCTGCCGGGTATCGCGCACGCCCTGCGCACGGAAGCGCACCGAACGCAGACGGAGATCGACCGGCAGATCCAGGAGGGCGACGAGGAGCTCACCTCCCTCGTCCAGGGTCTCGAGCACCAGTACGACGCGGCCGCGGGCGCCGAGACCCGTGGCAACATGCTCGCGGAGCCGGTGGACATCCCGTCGGCGGACGAGATCGGACGGGAGTTCGAGCGGTTCCTGGCCGAGCGCGAGGGCGAGAACTAGGGCGGTGCCCGGGCAGTGCCCTGCCGGTCGCAGGCCCTAAG
>NZ_JBHYKH010000421.1:0-7989 GCF_042741275.1 Streptomyces sp. NPDC058964 | reverse complement strand
CGTGGAAAGCGGGGTGCGGCGGCGCTGCCGTGTCCACCGGGAAAGCGGCTCGGCAATTCCGGGACGGCCGAGGATTTCATTCCCGAATTCGGCGCACGGCCAGGCGGGTACGTGTGAATCAAATCGTCGAGAGAAAACGTCGGGGCGCCTGGGAGATGCGGAGGCTGCGCCCGGACGGGACATGGCCGCCGGAACAAAATTATGCACGGCCGCCACGGGCGCCGAAGCGGTTCCGGGCGATTCCGGGGAGAAAACCCGGAACACGCCCTGACCGCAACCGTCCGGCGCCCGGATCACGACCAGGAGGCGTGCGCGCCGCCGGGCGGCCCGATCTCGACGTGGTAGTTCGCCAGTTTGCCGCCCAGCCACCGCAGACCGTCCGGGTCGTCCAGTTCCCGCGGCGGCTCGCCGGTGGTCTCGACGAGGTCGCTGTCCGCGCGGCTGTCGAACAGCACCAGCGACTCGTTGGGGTGATCGAGCCGGGACGACCAGACGAAGCCCTGCGCCCAGTCCGCCTCCGCGCGCAGCCAGTGGCCCCAGCGCCTGGTGAAGGCGTACTCGGAGGCGTTGGAGTCGACCAGCCATCTGTCGCTCTGCTGGACGGCGTTGAGGTCCGGGACGCTGCGCAGGGACACCAGCGTCACATCACGGGCCAGTCGGACCTGGGAGAGCCTCTTGCCCTCCACCTCCTTGCGCGGCAGGATCCTGGGATTGCCCATTCCGTCGAATCTCAGGTCCCTGACCAGCCTCTCGACCAGCGCGGTCACCGGCCGGGGAGCCGCGTACAGATACACGTACTCGTCGTTCGGGGTGCTGTCGAAGCGTGCGCCGCCGAAGTGATGGTCCTGCACGGTCGTGTTGAAGCGGTCGGCGTCACGCCTGCGGGAGTGAACCCGGTACAGAACCTTGCCGGCCTGCCACACGACTCGCCGGGGCTCCGCCGTCCCCTTCTCCGGCAGCCTCGCACCACGGGCCATGTCAGTCCTCCTCCCCCACCGCACCGGCGGCGGCCAGTAGTTGGTCGTCCAGACCCACGCCGAGCAGGGTCGCGGGCACGGCGTCCAGCCAGAGATTGGGGCCGAGCCACCAGTCGGCCACACCCCAGGGATCGAGGGCCGCGCCCAGCAGGCCGTTGATGGTCAGCACGAGGGGGCGCGGCCGCCCTTCGCCGTCGAACTGGAAGGCGGGGAGCAGTTCGACGCCTTCCCGGGACCACAGCCGGATGAGTTCCGCGCCGTCGGCATCCACGCCGAAGGCGTCCCTCAAGTCGACCGCGGTGAGGGCGGGTTCGGCCAGGAGCCGGTCCCGCGCCGAGGCCCAGCGCCGCTGCGGGGCCGGTACCGGGGCGGCGCCGCCTTCCCCGGCGCCCCCGTGCGGGGCCGGACCCGCGGTGCCGCCGACCGGGTTCGCGGCGCCGCCCGGCGAGATGTACGCCACGAGCGCCTCGTGCGGTGCCTGCGCCGTGGACGCGGCGGTGTAGCGCCTGCCGACGGCGCCGCGCTCCGCGTCGGGCAGGGCCGTGCGCAGATGCGCCGCCACGGCCCGGGTGACCGCCCTCAGCCGGCGCTCGTCTCCCCCTTCGGCCACGAGATCCAGCAGGACGTCGAGTTGTTCCCGGTCCGCCGGCCTCAATTTCTCCCGTATCGCCTGTGGTTCCGACACCAGCGCGGCGATTAGCCGTTGCTCGTACTCTTCCATGGCCCCCCTCCCGGAATACGGACGGAGACGTACGCTAGTGAGCTACGGTTCCTTTGGCAATTGGACTGCCACGACGGCAGATTCGGGCGGGCCGCAATTCACGATGCGGGCAGGGGGCGACCATGAGCACCGGTATTCATGGTTCAGGTGATCATTTCGAAGAGACCGCGGAACCGGAACCCGGCGGGCGGAACACATACGGAAACGAACACCCGTGCGCGGAATGGGGCGGGGAGACGAGCACGAACGGGACGGGCGCCGGCGCCGGCCGGCACGGCCCCCCGGTGCCGGACGCCACCGGCGGGGGCGGCGGCCGGGAGGAACGGGTGGACCTGGCGGTCCGCCTCCTCGGACTGGCCGAGGAGGCACTGGCCGCGGAGTCGGCCGAGGGGCCGGCGGCCGGGGAGAGACCGGCCGGCGCGGACGTGGAGCGGGCCCTGGCCGCGCTGACGGAGGCGGAGGACGTCCTGTGCGCGTTACGCGGCTCGGCGACCGGGCCCGAGGAGCTCCGCCGGCTGTCCGAGGTGTCCCTCTGGGCAGCGGAGATCCGTTACGCGTACGGACGCGGCGCCCACGACCTGGACGCCGTGATCGACCTGCTCGACACCCTGCTCGCCTGGGCGGCGGAGGACGAGGCCGCCTCCGCCGCCGCGGGCGACCCCGAGCCGCCCGCCCGGCGCGAACGCGTCGAGCTCTCCTGCGAACTGGCCCTGAACCTCACGACGCGCTGGAGTCTGAGCGAGCCGGGCGAGCCGCGATCGGGCGACGCCGATCGGATAGCGGGTCTCCTGGGAGGCGTCCTGACGGAGCCGGACTCTCCGCTCGTGCCCGACCCGACCCGGTGCCGGGCCGCCCTGGGCCTGGTGCTGTCGGACCGCTCGCGCGGCCCGGACCACTTCACCCCGGAGCGGCTCGCGGACCGCCGTACGGCCCTCGGCCTGCTGCGCACCGCGCGCCATGCGGACGATCTCGACCCCGACCTGGTGCCGCCGGTGACCTTCGACCTCGTACAGCTGTCGGCCATCGAGCTGTACGACCGTGTCCAGGACGACCCGTCCCCGGCGGTCAGGGACCGGGCCGCCGCGGAGGTCGTCGCCCTGCTGGACCTCCTGCGCGACCTGCTCACCGACGACGGACCGGCGGGCGCCGACGCGGCGGAGCTCGGGGCCGACCTGTGCGATCTCCTCGTCGACCTCGCCACCACCTCGCACGCCCAGGGCACGGCCGTCGACTGGTACCGCGGGGCACTCGCCCACCCCGCGCTCCGGCCCGGGACCGCGCTCGACGTCAAGGGCCGGCTGGCCTTCGTCCTGTGCCTGCGCTCCGAGGAGAACCGCGCCGCCCGGCGTCCCGGCGACCCCGCCCCGGCGAAGGACCGTGCCGCGGCGGCCACCCTGTTCGAGGAGGTCCTGGCGCCGCGCCCGGAGGTCACCGGGGCCGCGTTCGCGGAGGACGGGACGACCGGTTCCGACCCCGCCGCCCCCGACGACGAGTTCGTGGCGAACCTGTCCGGCCTCGTCCAGGTGCTGTGGCTGGACCAGTCGGAGGGGCTGCTCACCGATCAGGGCGTGGACCGGCTCGCCTCCCGGGCCCGGCAACTCACCCGGCTGATCGGGCCGGACGACACCGACCGCGCCGAGCTGGTGCTCAAGGCCGCGATCACCCTGGCGCAACGAGCCGTCGCACGCGGTCTTCCCCTCTCGTACGACCTGGGCAACATCGCCCTGGTCACCGGAGGGCCCGATCCGAACCTGTCCCTGGAACACACCACCCCCCAGGTGGTGTCGGACCTGCGGGAAGCCATCGCCCTGCTGCGCACGGGAGTCGGCCTCTACCACCACGAGGACGAACTGCACCTGTACGCCCACGGCATGCTCGGCCTGGCGCTGCTGCTGGACTTCGCGTGCCGGCTGCCCACGGTGGAACACACCGTCCTGCGCGAGGCCCTGCGGTTCCTGCGCGTCGCCCTGGAGCGGCTGCCCGAGCAGAGCGGGATGCGGGACGAGGACTTCCAAGGAGCGTTCCTCAGCGCCCTGATGTACCAGGTGTGGTTCGCCGAGCCGTTCACCGGGGCCGGGCCGGGGCAGGCATCGCTGCCGGACGTGGCCGGCTTCCCGAGCGTCGAGGACGACCTCCAGCTGCTCTCCTCGATGCTGGGCTCCTCCTCCGCCGTGCGGGAGGAGCCAGTCTTCGTCCATCTCTCCGTCATGGTGGAAGTCCTCCGGTCTCCCGGTGACCTGCCGTCCACGGAGGACTGCCGGGTATGGGCGAACCAGCTGCGGCAAGCCGCGGAACGGGTCGTCCACGAGGCCTGGGGACTGCGGGTGGCGATGCTCGGGGTCGCGGGCGCTCTCGGTCTGCGTGTCGTCCAGGCGGGTTCGGCCACCGCCGCGGAACGGGCGGCGACGACGGACGCGCTGCGGCAGGCGCGCGACCAGCTGCCCCCTGGCGCACCGCTGCGGGACATGCTGGACGGGGCGTTGCGGCAGAACGCGGCCGGGGACGTCCGGGAACTGATCCGGTGGCTCTTGCGGGCCCCCGGCACCGCGGGCGACGCCCCACGGCCGGGTACCGCCACGCCGTCTCCTCAGGGTCCCGGCGCCGCGGAGCCCGGCGCCAGCGGGGTGCCGCCGACGCCGGCCGGGGCACGTGCCGAAGCGCCGGTGCTCGACCTCGCGGCGGCCGTTCTGCTCGGGGACGGCTCGCCCGACCCGTTCGCGCTGCCCTCGGCCCGCGTCACCGAGTTGGTGGGCACGGCGCAGCCCCTGAGCGCGGAGGCCGCCGCGACACTGGCCCTGCTGCACCACCGCCAGTGGCTGCGCGCACGCGACGGTCAGGATCTGGACTCCGCCGTCGTCCTGATCCGGCAGGCGCTGACCGCGCTGGAGGCGCGGGACGCCGCCGGTTCGGGCCCGCGGCCGGCGCTGGCGGACCGGTGCGCGGAGTTCCTGGCCCGGCTGCTTCTGGACCGTCATCTGATGCTGGGTGACCACACAGATCTCGACGCGGCCGTGCGGGCGTACGGCTCCCTGCTGGAGCGGACCCCGGAACACGCTGTTGTACCGCCGCTCGGCGACCTGCTGGCGGCGGCGGGTGACCCTCGGGTTCCCGCGCGTCTGTTCCGGCCCGGCGCCCAGGGGCGGGGCGCGCCCTTCCGTGCCGAGCTGCTCGCCGCCGCGGGCACCGCCCTGCTGGTGCGGGCGCGTTCGGGCCGGGGTCTGCCGGACGCGGCGGGCGCCGACGCGCCGGCCATGCTGAGTGCGGCGCTGCGCGCGCTGCCGCCGCAGCACCCTCGCGTTCCGGCCCTGCGCACGGAGCTCGCCTGGTGCGAGCTGGAGCAGGCGCGCGACAAGGGCGACGCCGTCGCGCTGCGGGGAGCCGTCGACGCGCTCATGGGCATCGCCAGGGAATGCCCGGCCGCCGGTTCCCACCGCACGGGCGTTCTCCTGCGGTCGGCGGCGGCGCTGTGCCTCCTCGTCCGTACCGACGGCCATCCGCCCGGCCAGGGCGCGGAGGGGCTGCCGCCCGCTCGGCCCGAGGCCGGGCCGGGGGACCTGCTCGACCAGGGCATCGACCTGCTCCGGGAGGCGGCCGAGGGCGGCCCGCACGAATTCCACGGCTCGCGCAGCCGCTGTCTGTACGGCCTCGGCATCCTGCTGCTGACCCGGCATCTGCGCACCGGCGACCGCGCGGACCTGCGCCGGTCGGTGGCGGTGCTCGGGGAGGCGTGGGTGGTGCTCAACGCGACGCCGGGCGACCCCTTCGCCGTCGTGCTCATCAGGGCCCTCTCCCAGGCCCACCGGGCCCATGGCCCCGGGGACCGCGAACACCGCCGGGAGTCGCTCGCGACGGCCAGGTCCGCCCTGACCACGCACGGCCGTGCCGTCCTCCTCCAGTCCGGTGCGGGACACGGTCTGAAGGCGGCCCGCACCGTGGCCGCCGACATGCTGCGGCTGGTCCGCTGGAGCCTCGCGGACGAACTGCCCGAGTCGGCGTTCGAGGCGCTGGAGCTCGGTCGCGGTCTGGTCCTCAACTCCGCGACGGTGAGCGTCACGGTCCCCGAACTGCTGCGCGAAGGCGGGCACCTGGATCTGGCCCGGCGCTGGGAGGTCAGTTCCTCGGGCGACGACCACCGCAGTGTGCCCGACGGCCTGCGCCGCCGGGTGCTGGAGGCGCTCGCGGGCAGCGCCGCCGAGAAGCGTCTCGTCTCCGCCCCGCATCCGGGCCAGGTCGGGCAGGCCCTGCGGAGGCTGGGAAACGACGCGCTGGCCTATCTGGTGCCCGGCGAGGCCACGGAGCCGGGGCACGCGGTGGTGGTCACCGCCACGGGAGCGGTGCACGCACTGCGGCTGCCGGGGCTGACCGTGCCCTCGACGGGACCACTGGCCGCGTACGTCCGGGCCCTGCGGGCGTTCCAGGAGGCCGGACGCGAGGAGAACCGGCCCGCCCCGCACCATCCGCAGGTGATGCACGAGTTGCACCGGCGAAAGCTCCTGCGGCTGGAAGACGAGTGGCACGAGGCGCTCGACTCGTTGTGCTCCTGGGCGGGCGAGGCGGCGATGGGACCGCTGCTGTCCGCCGCGGCCCGGTGGTGGCCCGGCCGGACGCCCTGTCTCGTCCTCGCTCCGGTCGGCGCGCTGGGCATCGTGCCCTGGCACGCGGCCCGGTGCCCGGAACCGTCGGACCGAGCGGTGTACGCCTGTGAGCGGGCCGTCGTCTCGAGTTGTGCCACGGCCCGTCAGCTCGTCGAGGTCGCCGACCGGCCCCGGGCGCCGGTGGGCGCGGGGTCGGTGGCCGTGGTCGCCGACCCGGGCGGCTCACCGACGATGCACCGGGAGGCCGCCCTGGTCGGGTCGCTCTATCCGGAGGCGACCGTGATCGGCGGACTGGGCCGGTACCCCGACTCCGACGACATCGCGCCGAGTTCCCCGCCGCTGCCGGCCGAACCCGGGTCGCTGGAACCGTTCCTGCCGGGCCGCGGGGCCGTCCCCACGGCGCTGCTGCACATCAACTGCCATGCCGACTCGGCCCCCTCCCCCACCGACTCGGTCCTCCTGCTCGACGCCGCGCGCGGGGTCACGATGACGGTGACGGACGTCCTGGCGGGCGCCGCGGGCCGGGACCCCCGGATGCCGGGGGGCACGGTCGTCCTCGCCAACTGCACGAGCGATCTCACCCTGAGCGATCACGACGAGGCGCTCACCCTGTCCACGGCCTTCCTCAGCGCGGGCGCGACGGCCGTCGTCGGTTCCCGCTGGGCGGTCGCCGACGACCCGCGCACCACCCTGCTGATGCTCGTGCTCCACCACCACCTCAAGCGCGGCGAGCCGGCCCGGGACGCGCTCCGCGCGGCCCAGTTGTGGATGCTGGACCCGGACAGGACGCTGCCTCCCGAACTGGCCCGGCACGAACATCTGACACGGAATGCGGACGAGCGCCGTCTCGACGAACTGGAGGTGTGGGCCGCGTTCGCCCATCACGGACAGTAGGAGCGCTCGGACCGGCCGCCGTCCGGGCCGCTCACGGGGTGGACCCGCCGATGCCCAGGTCGCGGCGCATCTCCTCCCGCAGGGCGGAGAGCAGCCCCCACGCCGTGCGCACCCGCTCCTCGCAGTCCCGCGCCGTCCGGTCGTCCGGGGCGGAGGCGGCGAGGAGCTGCTTGAGCAGTCCGTAGCCGCCGTTGAGGCGGCGGCTCACGACGGCGGCGGTTTCCAGGACGGCCGCCGGGACCAGCATCTGGGCCTCGGCGTAGCACGCCCGGAAGGCCGTGCGACACGCTTCGAGGCGTTCCAGGCAACCGTCCACGTCCGTGCGGGACTTCATGGCGTGGACCAGACCGACCTGGGCGGTCTGGTACTGCCGGGCGGCGGTGTTGAAGGAGATGTAGCAGGCACGACGGCGCTCCAGGTTCTCCAGTTCCCGTGCCTCGGCGCGCTCCACCGTCCGCGTGCGCTCGGCGTGGGCGCGGTCCTCGAGCTGCTGCCGCCGCATCGTGTCGAGTTCGACGAGCTTGATGCGGTCGGCCCGGACCTGTGTCACCAGCGCCGCCCCCAGGGTCCCCAGCACACCGACGACGGCCACCAGTAAGGGCCCCCACGTCTCCCCCACGCGCACATCCTCGACTCTTCGTCGTCCCGATGCGTTCCGGACCATCATGGCGGTCACGCATGCGGGCGGAAAGGGCACCTGGGGCGTACCACCCTCTTTGGGCTGGGGAGGGACGGCCCGGTGGGGCGGTCAGGATCGGTGGAGCCAGGCGGTGTTCGGGTCGCGGTCCCCGAGCACCCGTTC
>NZ_JBHYKH010000420.1:2090-7992 GCF_042741275.1 Streptomyces sp. NPDC058964 | reverse complement strand
GTCCTGTCGGCCCGACCATGCGCCGCGCGTTTCAGCCGGGCGGTGCCGACAGATGGATCAGGATGCCGCACACCTCGTCCACGATCTCCCGGGCCTCCGTCTCGTCGCCACAATCGGCCAGCTCGCGCGCTGCCCCTCCGATGACGGTGGTCAGCACGCTCACCCGGACCCGGCCGGCGCGTCGCCGCTCGTCGACCTCCAGGAGCCGAGCGTTGCGACGTACCCATGCGCGATCCCACTGGCGGCGCAGCGCGTCGAAGCCCGTGGGGCCGTCGTCCTCCGCGAGGAGTCTGCCGAGGCGCCGGTTGTCCCAGGCCCCCTCCAGATATGCCCTGGCTCCCGCCACGAAGAGGGCGATGGGGTCGTCCACGCCACGGCTGTGCTCGGCGGCCAGTGTGGCCGCGGTCCGGTGCTCCTGCTGCTCCCGGAACTCCTCCCAAAGGGCGAGGTAAAGCCCTCGCTTTCCGCCGTAGTGCTGGAAGAGGCTGCCCACCGGGATGCCGGAGCGCACCGCGATCTCGGTGAGACCGGCATCGGTGTAACCGCGCTCGGTGAACACCTCCAGCGCGGTGTCCAGCAGCGCACGCCGGAGAGTTCGGTCCTGCCCTGCGCACCCCTGCGGCAGGCCCGTGCCCTGCTGCTCGTCCCGCAGCTGATGTGCAGCTTCGGTCCCGGCAGGTTCCACTATGCCGCTCACGGGCAATCGCCACCTTCCCCGGCCCCGTCGCGGATGGCGAGGGCGACCAGTAGTTCCAGGAGGTCGGCGATCCGGCGCGGATTGCGGCCGGTGCGTTCCTCGATCCGACGCAGTCGGTAGTGCGCCGTGTTGTGGTGCACCTGCAGCCGGTCGGCGGCCAGCCGCAGATTGAGGTCCGCCTCCGCGAAGGCCCGTATGGTGGCGGCCAGCGTGTCGCCGCGTCTGCGGTCCTCCTCCAGCAGCACACGCACGCGGGGATCGACCAGCTGGTGGGCTAGGTCGTCGGCACGCAGCGCCAGGTAGTCGAACGGGGACAGCCGCGGCAGTGCCGCCACCCCGCCCCCGCTCGGCACCAGGTCGAGGGCGGCCCGCGCCTCCTGGTAGGCGCGCGGCAGTTCGGACGCGCCCCGGGCGACCGTGCTGATGCCCATGGACAGCATGGTTCCCTCCCGCGCGAGCCGTTGCTGCACGGCCTCGAAGTGGGTGCAGATGTCCCCTGTGTCCATGCCGGCCCGGACCACGGGCACGGCCACTACCTCGCCGTGGCGCACGACGACCAGGGTTCGGCCGGCCCAGGGCCCGGCGACGCTGATCGAGGCGCTGGTGGCATACCCGTTTTCGGCGGTGGTGACGTCCCCGGTGCGTGTGTCGCCGACGCACACCGCCACGATCGCCATCATCGGCGAGCGCGGTCCGATGCCGTACGCCTGCGCCGCGGCGAGCAGCGGACCACGCGTGGGTGCCACGCCGGCCAGGAGCTGGTCCAGGAGATCTCTGCGCTCCCGGTCCGCGTCCGCCACCACGTGCTGCTGGTATTCGACGTATGCCTGCGCGGCATGGGTGCTGGCGTAGTCGACGTACCGCATCAGCGGGGTGACGAGGGACAGTGCGGCCTGCTGGGCCTCGGCGGACGCGCCCGCGCACTCCAGCAGCGCGTCCCACAGCACCTGCCGGCCGATCCGGAAGGCACTGATCCAGTCCTCCAGGGCGAACCCCGCGCGAGCTCGGCGCATCGCTGCCGCGCGGCTGAAAGCCAGGTCCTCGGGCGCCATGTCGCGATCGCCCGCCAGCGCCGCCAACTGCATCCGGTAGTGCTCGAGCACCTGGTCCCGTACGTCGCCGAAGAATGGTTCGTCCTGCAGTGCGTATGACGGGATCTCCGCGCGCATCACATCGACGGCGGTCTCCGCCACCTCCTCGACCCGGTCGTGGACGGCGTGCAGGATCCGCCGCCGCTCCCGGCGGAGCGGTTCGGCGAGTTGCGGAGTGCCCAATGCAGGACTGCGAGGCATGGCGCCGATCGTCGCCGTCCATCTCGTGCTCCGTCAACAGGCTCGGCGTGAGACATCTCCCGGCACTTGTGCGCGGCGCACAGTTCGGCGACCGAGAAGTTGGGTGCTCACACCCAATGTGCGCCTGGAACGCCCCCACCTACTGTGACGCTCGCCAACCCCCCCAGCACGTCGGAAGGGGCGTCATTCATGCTTGCGGTCGACGGCATTACCGTGCGTTTCGGCGGGATCACGGCACTGGACGGTGTCGCGTTCACCGTGGAGCCGGGCACCGCCGTGGGGCTCATCGGGCCGAACGGAGCCGGCAAGACCACCTTGTTCAACTGCCTCACCAGGCGCTGCACTCCCGCCGGGGGAGATATGCGGTTCGAGGACGAGGACCTGCTCGCCCTTCCTCCGCACGCCGTGGCCGGGCGCGGCATCGCCCGCACCTTCCAGAACCTGGGCCTGTTCCCACGGCTCACGGTCAGGGAGAACGTCATGGTCGGTGCCCACGGCCGGGGGCGCACAGGACACCTCGCCGCGGCGCTCCGGCTGCCCCGCGTCCGGCGGGAGGAGAGAGAACTACGTGACCTGGCGGACGACTTGCTACGGCGGCTCGGTCTGGCGGACATCACCGACCACCCCGCCTCCGGACTGCCGTTCGGCACACTCAAACGTGTCGAACTTGCCCGGGCGCTTGCGGCACGGCCCCGGCTGCTGCTGCTCGACGAACCCGTCAACGGTCTCAGCCACGGCGAGGTCGGCGAATTCGCGGATGTGGTCCGGGCGGTGCGCCACGACTTCGACCTCACGCTCGTGGTGGTCGAGCACCACATGGGGTTCGTGATGGGCCTGTGCGACAAGGTGGTCTGCCTCGACTTCGGCCGCAAGATCGCCGAGGGCCGGCCCGAGGAGATCCAGCGCGACGCGGCGGTCATCGAGGCCTACCTGGGGGTGGCCGCATGAGCGAGGCCACCACCGACCGCACCGAGGCCGCGGCGGGTGCGGAAGAGGGCTTCCTGAAGATCTCCGACCTGCACGCCGGATACGGCCAGGCCCGCGTGCTGCAGGGCCTCGACTTCTCCGTCGCCCGCGGTGAGGTGTGCGCAATCCTCGGTCCCAACGGCGCGGGCAAGACCACGACGCTGCGGGCCCTGTGCGGCATGGTCCGTGGCCGCGGCTCGGTCACCTTGAACGGCACGGAACTGCTGGGCCGCTCGCCCGAGCAGGCCGCGAGACTCGGCGTGGCGCATGTGCCCGAGGGCCGGGGCACCTTCAACGACCTGACCGTCGAGGAGAATCTGCGCATCGGCGCCCATCTGCGCACCGGCCCCCGGCGGCGGGGCCGCGCCGAGCGTGCGTCCGTGGTGGCCGACCTGCAAAGGATCTACGACTACTTCCCCAGACTGCGCCAGAGGTCCCGTCAGATCGCGGGCAGCCTCAGCGGCGGCGAACAGCAGATGCTCGCCATCGGCAGGGCGCTGATGCTGCGGCCCTCGCTGCTGCTCCTGGACGAACCGTCCCTGGGGCTCGCGCCGCTGGTCACTCGCGAGCTGTTCGAGATCGTCCGTGCCGTGAACGAGGAGGAGCGCACCACCGTGGTCGTCGTCGAACAGAATGCCCAGCTCGCGTTGGACATCGCGCACCGGGCCCATGTGCTGGAGGCCGGCCGGCTGGTGCTGTCGGGGCCGGCCGCTGAGATCCGCGAGGACGGGCAGGTCGCCGAGGTGTACCTCGGTGTCTCCGTCCTCGCCCGAAAGGCCGGGTGAGCGCCGTGACCGATCTGCTTCAGCAAGCGGTGGAAGGACTGGGCTCCGGCGCCGTGTACGCCAGCCTGGCGCTGGCCCTGGTGCTGATTTACCGGTTCACGGGGATCGTCAACTTCGCCCAGGGCGAGCTGGCCATGCTCTCCACGTACGTCGCCTGGCAGCTGGTGGCGTCCGGGATGCCGTTCTGGCTGGCGCTGCCGGTCACGCTCGCGGTGTCCTTCGCCGGCGGCATGCTCGTGGAGCGGATCGTCATCCGCCCGGTGCAGGGCGCGCCCGAGCTGACCGTGGTCATCGTCACCGTGGGCCTGTTCATCTTCGTCAACGCGACGGCCGGCCTTATCTGGTCGTACACCGTCAAGGACTTTCCGCAGCCCTTCCCCGACGGCGGGCTCGACCTGGCCGGCGTGCGCGTGGACTGGTCGACGCTCGGGATCATCGCTGTGGTGGCCGTCGTGATGGGCCTGCTGTATCTGCTCTTCCAGCACACCTCGATCGGCCTGGTGATGCGGGCGGTCGCCTGCAACCCCACGTCCGCCCGGCTGTCGGGCATCCGCGTGGGCCGGGTGCTGATGCTCGGCTGGGGGCTCGCCGCGACGGTCGGCGCGCTGTCGGGCGTGCTCGTCGCTCCGGTGCTGTTCCTGGAGCCCAACATGATGGGCGGGGTGCTCATCTACGCGTTCGCCGCAGCCACCCTCGGGGGCTTCGACAGCCCGGTCGGTGCGGTCGTCGGAGGCCTGTTCGTGGGAGTGGCCGAGACGCTGGCAGGGGCGTACGTGGACGTGATCGGTGAGGACCTGAAGGTGGGCGTACCCCTGGTGATCATCCTTGCGGTGCTGCTGGTGCGGCCCCAGGGCCTGTTCGGACGGGCGGCGGTGGAGCGCGCATGAGCACCATCACAGTGGCGCTCGGCACCGACCGGGCCCGGCGGCTGCGGGCCGCGCTCACCGTAGTGCTCGCGACGGCAGCGGCCGTGGGCGCACCGTTCTACTTCGCTCCCTTCCAGGTGTTCCAGCTGACCATGGTGCTCCTGTACTCCGTGGCGCTGGCCGGCCTGAACCTGCTCGTCGGCTTCGGTGGGCAGATCTCGCTCGGGCACGGCGCGTTCTTCGCGGCGGGGGCCTATTCGGCGGCGGTCATGCTGGACCGGTACGACACCGGCCACCTGGCCACGCTGCCGGTCGCGGCTGCCGGCTGCTTCGTGCTGGGCCTCGGGTTCGGAGTGCCCGCGCTGCGGCTGCGCGGGCTGTACCTGGCCCTGGTCACCCTCTCGTTCGCGGTGTTCCTGCCGCCCTTGCTCAAGCGGCTCGAGCCGGTGACGGGCGGCTCCATGGGCCTGACCGTGGACAAGCTACAGCCGCCCGCGTGGGGCGGGCTGGCCGAGGACCAGTGGACGTACTTCGTCGTCCTAGCCGTCACCGCGGGGGCCCTGTTGCTCGCCCGCAACCTGTTGCGGTCCCGGATCGGCCGGGCACTGCTCGCGGTTCGGGACAACGAGAGCGCGGCTGAGGTCATGGGCGTGCGACTGTCGCTGCACAAGACCCTCGCCTTCGCGTGGAGCGCGATGTTCGCGGGCGTCGCCGGATGCCTGTACACCTGGGTGATCGGCTTCGTCTCGCCCGACTCCTTCAGCTTCGTGCTGTCCATCACGCTGCTGGCCGGCCTGGTGGTCGGGGGGCTGGCTTCTCTGTACGGACCCCTGCTGGGCGCGGCGTTCGTGATGTATGTGCCGAGCGTGGCCCAGGACGTCAGTGAGGCGGCACCGGGAGTGGTGTTCGGCCTGTTGATCATCATGGTGATGTTCGTGGCCCCGACGGGGCTGGCCGGTCTGCCGGGCCGTGTCCTGGGCGCGGTCGCCCGTCGCCTGCCCCGGCTCACCGCCGCCCTCGACCTCACGCCCCAGGCCGGATCCGCGCCCGACGCGGAGCCGAAGTCCCGGGCCGAAGACGGCCCCTCCGCGACCCTCCCCCCTGCGGACCCCGCAGTTGTCGACGCCGAACCCGTGGGCGCACCGCCCCGTACGGAAAAGGAATGAATCACATGCGCAAGACGACCGCTCTGCGGGCGGCCGCTGCAGCTAACGCCCCCCTGCTCCAGTATCATATAAAAAACAGAAGAGGCCGACGACCATTAAAGTGTAGAAAGAGGTGGTAGGCGTGTAATTT
>NZ_JBHYKH010000420.1:0-2080 GCF_042741275.1 Streptomyces sp. NPDC058964 | reverse complement strand
CCCCGCCGACCCGGGGGCCCCACCGCCCTGTACGGAAACGGAATGACTCACTGGCGCACGCCGCCCGCTGTGCGGGCGGCGGCGGCCGCTACCGCCGCCCTGCTCACCGCGACTGCCTGCACCAGCCAGCGAGGGCAGGACGACCAGGACACCGCCGCTGCTGGCGCATGCAAGGGCCAGCAGACCACCGGCATCACCGACAAGACCATCAAGCTGGGTGGGATCTACCCGCTGTCGGGACCTGCCTCCGCGTACGGCACGATCAGCAAGGGCGTGGCCGCCTACTTCAAGCATGTCAACGACCAGGGCGGCATAGACGGCCGCAAGGTGCAGTTGATCATCCGAGACGACGGCTATCAGCCGCCCAAGGCGGTTGAGGAGGCCCGCCGACTCGTCGAGCAGGAGAAGGTCTTCGCGGTGTTTCAGACCCTGGGCACCCCGTCCACGGCAGCCGTGTGGGACTACCTCAACCAGCAGAAGGTGCCGCAGCCGTTCGTCGCCACGGGGGCTTCCGTCTGGGGCACGGACGACAAGCACCCCTGGACCATTGGCTGGCAGCCCAACTACATCGCTGAGGCACGGGTGTATGCCAAGTACCTCAAGAGCGCCAGGCCCAAGGCCAAGGTCGCGGTCCTCTACCAGAACGACGACTTCGGCAAGGACCTGCTTGGCGGGTTCAAGAAGGCGATCGCCGGCAGCGGCGTCAAGGTGGTTGCCGAGGAGAGCTACGAGGTCACCGACCCGTCCGTGTCGGCACAGATGGCGAGCCTCTCCCGCTCCAGGGCGGATGTGCTGCTGGACGTCACCACCCCGAAGTTCGGCAGTCAGGCCCTCGCTGCCGATGCCAAGAACACCAAGTGGAACCCGCTGCACATCGTGAACAACGTGGCCTCGTCCGCCGCCGTGCTCAAGCCGGTCGGGTTCAGGAACGTCCAGGGCGTGGTCTCGGCGACCTACTTCAAGGACCCTGCCGACCCGCAGTGGGCGAACGACCCCGAGGTGAAGTCCTACACGAACGCCATGCACAAGTACGCCCCGGACGCCGACCCGGCCAACCAGTTCAACGCCTACGGCTGGGCCGTTGCCTCCAGCCTGCACAAGGCCCTGGACGCAATGAAGTGCCCGACCAGGGAAGGACTGCGAGACGCGGTGCGCAACCTGAACAACGTGAAGGTGGGCATGCTGCTGCCCGGAGTCACCATGTCCACGGGCCACGGCGACGCCTTCCCGCTCGAGACGATGCAGCTGATGCGGTTCAAGGGCGAGCGGTGGCAGTTGTTCGGCAAGCCGGTGGACACCCGCAAGGAGTTCGGCCCACTGACGAAGTGAGTCGGCGGGGGTGGCCCTGGTCGATCCCGACCCTTGCGGACCGCCCCCGTCCCGTCAGCACCGTGCGCGGATCGCGACCGGACAGGCGTCCACGTGCTCAGACGGCGTTCAACCCTCCGTCCACCACCAGGCTCTGCCCGGTGATGTAGGAGGCGCGGTCGGAGAGCAGGAAGGTGACGGCCTCGGCCACCTCCCAGGCCGTGCCCTGGCGGCCGAGCGGTATGCGGGCGAGCGAAGTGGAACGCGACGCCCGCCGGGCCGAGGCCTGACGGCCCATCGGGGTGTCAATCAGGCCTGGGACGACCAGGTTGGCGCGGATCCCGCGCGAGGCACCCTCCTTGGCGACGTGGCGGGTCAGACCGAACAAGCCCGCCTTGGAACTGTCGTAGGCGGGCGAGTCGGTTGCCGCGCGCAGCCCGGCCACCGAACCGACGAAGACGATCGATCCTCCGTCGGCGATCACGGGCAACCCGTACTTGGCGGCGAGGAAGGGAGCGCTCAGGTTGACCGAGAGCACGCGTTCCCACTGCTGTGGTGAGGTGTCCGCCAGGCCCGCTCCGAGGCCGATGCCGACGTTGACCACCACCGCGTCGAGCGTGCCGAGTTCGCGGACGGCCTCGGCGAACATGGCCGAGGACTGGTCGGGATCCGTGGCGTCACCGACTACGGGGAGGCCACGGGCGCCGTCCTCTCCAACGTGGGCGGGGGTGGCCGCCGCGCCGGAGGGGGAGACGTCGGCGCAGGCCACGGC
>NZ_JBHYKH010000419.1:0-7995 GCF_042741275.1 Streptomyces sp. NPDC058964 | reverse complement strand
TGGCCCCAACGTCGTGCTTTACCGGGCAGGTCCACAGACTGCCCGACGCGCCGGAAGCTTACGGGGCCATGATCACTCGCGCCAAAGCAGCGCCACCCCAAAGCCGCTCCGCCGACCTTAACGCGATAAAATCAGCACCGTTTACTCAGGCTGCGAATGCTTTAGATACCAGGTCCCCCGCTAACGAATATCATCCTCTGCCAGCCATTGGATGAATTGATTCCCAAGGTCCCGAATCTCAGCGTCGTGGGGACCGGGACCATCCTCCCAGCTAACTCTTCGAAATAGATCTACCGCCTCCCATTCACTGAGCCTGTCCTCGATGTCGTCACCAGAAAGGGCACGCTCAAGCTCACTCCACAGAAGGCGCAAGTCTGATTGCACAAGCCTATAGCGAGGGAAGCCCTCGTAAACTCGGCGATGAGTAGCCGATTCGAGATCCACTTCTACCGCGCCCACATAGCTTTGGGAAGCTTCCTTCATCACCGCATGGAGGTCGGTTGCCTGCTGAATAGAGACCCCCTCCACTTTAGCAATGGCAATATTCTTGTACCGAATAAAAGTCGCCATCTCGGGAATCCCCAGCGTCTTCCAAAGGTCTGGCTTCGACGCCAGTATGTCTACCGCGACATCACTTGGTGCAACGACTCCATTATTGGCAAATTCACTGAGGGTCAGGCTATAAACGGCCACTCGGACGTCGCGTCGGAACTCTGGCACGACGCGAAGAATCTGAGCAAACAGTTCACGTTCTATCTGCCCCGGCATAACTGCATCTTCATCGAAATGCAGCGCTACGGTTTTCAATTCTCCCTCTCCCTGATCTACCACAAGGGTCGAAGGCGTGCGCTGCAAGCTGGAGAACTCATTAACGAAATCGTCCACGGACAGGGTGTCCGGACCTGACCCGCTCGACGATTTAAGGTAATCCCACATAGCGCTCTCAGGCGTCTGCGGCTGCCCAAAGATTCGGGCAGACACGAAAATCTCCGTGTCCGTGACGCCCACAACTTGGCCCAAGCCAGCGTAAATAATAGGTCGACGCGCTGCGCTTTTAAAGTCAACAATAGGGGTCCTGGTAGTTATCCAGTCCGCATCGAATCGGATTCGCACTTTCCGTTTGCCGACCGCGCACACCAGCTGCGGAACATTTTCCCATGACGCCGACTTAGGCATACTCGGCAGCGAGCGAGAGTTGCGGGTACGCATCGGCTGTTCAAATGAAACCATTTGACCATGCTGTATGTGCGCTACGGTCCGTTCGTTAAGCTCCGTGGCTCGAGCATCCCATACGGCGAAAAGCGGATGAATTCTCTCTATAAAGAAGCCGGAGGCGATCCCCTGCTCATGAAACGGGCGGCCGATATCGAGATTCACCTCTTTGGCAGCCTTCAGCAACAGGTTCGTTCCAGGCATTGCGGCGATCCTAGGAAGATTCAGGTAGTCAATAGATGAAAAACGCATATTCCACGACTGCCCGGATTGCCTCATTGAGGCTGCCCGCTCTTCCTGCTCTGCCTTCATCTTAAGCAGGGCAGAAATCGCATATTCGCTCTCACTCTTGTCCACAAGGTCGTGGCACGATGGGCAAAGGAGAATGAGGTTGCCGATTGAGTTCCTCTCCTCGATCGACAAACCCGGCACCGCGCGCGGGCCTCCATCGCTCAGGGCCCTGATATGCGCGACCTCAGCTGTAGGTGCGGGCCCTCTCTTCCCAGGATCCAGTTCGCAGCCACACTTTTGACACATGCCGTTTGCCCTGCGCCAGAGTTCTCTTTGTGTCGAATCCTTCGGCTTTGGGCTCCGCGGCGCACCCATATCCCCCACCCTGAACGAAGTCAGACGAAAAAGGTCAACCCCAGCACTTGTGCAATCTTTGCGATGGTCCTGGTCATGACGTCATTCAATAGTTCTCCCGCACATACTCGTACGTTCGGTCGAACAACTCGCCCTTGATCGGCAAGCTGTACTCCTTCAGGGCGGAACGCAGCTCGCGACGGACGCGTTTGTCGCCAGCGTCGCTGGCGCTCCAACCGGCATAGGCGACCTCGACGACGATCGAGTCGATCCGCGAGGCTATGTCGGGGACGATCTTGTGCAGCCCGGGCGGTGTGTTCTCCGCGACGATCTGCGTGAGCGCCCCACGCTTCGGATCGGCCAACTGGTCGAGCGCTGCCTGGTCGCCCTGTTCCGCTGCCCGGTCCGCGGCGACCACGTCCTGAGCGATCTTCAGCGCTTCCTCGAGGAACGCCAGCGAGTCCTCGACGTTCTCGATCGCCTTGGCACGGAGCTTCGCGATCCGCTCCGCCAGCGACCGGTACGCAGGGCTCTCGGTATCGGCGAGCCGACGCCTGAGGCGCGCCTCGATGGAGTCGAGGACCTCCTGGTACACGTCACCGGCTTTCGACTCCGGCGCCTGCTGCTCGGAGAGCTTCAGCTGCTCGGCGATCTTCTTCACCAGCGCCAGACCAGCAGCGTCGAGCGTGACTGTCTTCGACGGCATTGACTTCACGCCCACATCGGTCATGTGACCGTGAATCAGGTCAGTGGTCTTCGCGCCGAGACGTGCCCAGAGGAAAGTCTTGGAAACGTCCTTGGGCCGGATCGACTCGTACACCTTCGCGAGCCAGAAGTACTGCCCCTTGAATGGCTGGAGCATCGGGTGCGGGTCGAGGAACTCCCACACTGTCTGTAGCGCGATGTAGGTCTCGATGAACTCGGTGCGCTGCGCGCCGCCCTCAGGGATCCGCTCATGGGCCTCAGCGAGCGACTCGAATGACGAGTCATTGGTGTCAATGCCGTTGAAAAGATGGAGCAGCCGCGTGAGGTCGGCGACGAACTTCCCCGCTAGCTTGGAGGCGTCGGTGACGTTGAGCTCGTCCTCTTCATCGTCCTTCACCTTCGGGCCGGCCACAGCCTTGCCGATCGCCCTCGCGAGGCCGATGAAGTCGACGACCCGCCCGAAGTCCTTACGCTGACCGGTGACAGGGTTCTTCCACGGACGGTTGGGCCGCGTGATCGTCTGGAACAGGTTCGTGTCCTTGGCGGGCTTGTCGAGATACAGCACGCCCTCGATGGGCGCGTTGAAGCCGGTCATCCACTTCGCGGTGACGACGATGAACGACATCGGGTCATCGACCTTCTTGAAGCGGCGCTTAAGGGCCTCCTCCTGCTCCGGTGTGAGCAGGTACTTCTTGTGCTCCTTGGGGGTCTCCTTGCTGTCGGCGACGTGCATCACCACACCGACCTCACGGAGTCGTCCATCCGGCATGACTGCAGCACGGCGCTCCAGCTCAGCCTCGATGGCCGTGGTGTACGAGATCACAAGGCGCTGGTTGTAGGCCACGACCTGAGCCTTCTGCCCAAGAGGCGCGACATAGGTAAGGAAGTGGTCGACAATGTCGGCACACACAGCAGTCACGCGCTCGGGGTTGGAGAGGATCGTCTCGATGTGAGAAACCTTCCTCGACAGGAAAACCTTCTCCTCCTCGTCCAGGCCCTCATCCGTGGCCAACTCGTCGAAGGCCTCGTCCAAGGCTTCCTTGTCGAGGTTGAACCCGACGGACCGGCCTTCTACGATCACTGGCTTGGTGAACCCATCGGCGATGGACTGCTCCGGCGTGTACCGCGACATCACAAAATCCGGGTCGCCAGGGTCGCCGAACAGCTTGAACGTCGAACGGTCCTTGTCCTCGACCGCAGTACCCGTCGCACCGAAAAACTTCGCGTTCGGAACCGCCGCGCGCCACGCATCGCCGAACTTCCCCTCCTGCGAGCGGTGCGCCTCGTCAACGAGGACCACGATGTTCGACCGGTTGTTGAGATGGCCGGCCTCAGCGAACTTGTGCACCGTCGTGATGACCACACCGGGCTCACCGCTACGCAGCAGAGCGTGCAGCTCCCGCCGGTTGCGGGGCACCGACATCCGCGGCATGCCGGCAGTCTCGAACATCTCCGCCGTCTGCCGGACCAGATCCCTACGGTCCGCGATCACGATGACCGTCGGCGCGCTCCCGAACTTCTCCGTCACCGCGTCATCGCGCAGCAAACGGGCGGCGGCGAACGCCATGAGTTCGGTCTTGCCCGATCCCTGGTGATGCCAGATCAGTCCACCAGGACGGCCTGCGAGCACCTTGGCGTGGATCGCCAGAGCCGCCTCGAACTGCGGGTAACGAGGCAAGAGCTTGATGTCGACCTCGGAGGCATCCCGCGCGTGACGGAACATCACCAGGTCCTTGAGGATCGGCAGGATCGTCTCCGGCCGCAGCAGTAAGCGCGCGGCCCGCTCGACTCGAGCCGGACCCGTGACGGTTTTGGGGTCGTCCTCAGTGGACCCCCACGGGGCCCAGATCTCGGAGTCGGGGTCCGGGACCGCACGGATCGGAGCCATGCGGAACTCCAGGCCCTCGGTGGCGACGTTGAAGACGTTCGTCGCGAAGAAGTTCGAATACTCCTCCTCATACACGTCGTGAAGGTCCTTCGCGGCGTTGACCCACGAGACCTGATGCTTCACAGGCGTCTTGGTCTCGGCAACGACCAGCGGGAACCCGTTGACGTAATAGACGACGTCGAACCGGCGCGGTTTGGCCGCACCGTTGACGGTGACCTCGTCAGCGACGGTGAAGCGGTTGTTGTTGAGGTCTTTGAAGTCGATCAGCCGACGCGGCATATGCCTACCGTCGATCGTCGTGAACGAGTGGTCGCCGCGAAGCATCACGGTCAGTCGCTCGTTGGCCGCAACGAGACCGTTGTGCGCATCGAGCACAGCCTGATTGAGCTCATGCAGAACGAGGTCTGCCGACTCGGGGTCGTCGACCAGCTCTGGGTTCAGGGTGAGCAGCGCTTCGCGTGCCCAGCCCTCGACGATGACGTCATGCTGATCGCGCGGCAGCTCATCCCCTTGGAGACGCTCCCAGCCAGCCTCCTCCGCCCACTCGAGCAGTGAACGCTGGATCGTGCTCGCTTCCGTCCATCCCATGTCAGGACACCTCCTCGAGCAGAGCGTCGTACGCCTCCGGGATCTCAATTTCCTGGTTGAGGAGGGAGGCCAGCAGCGCGGAGCGGACAGCGCGGAGATTGGCGAGCTCCAGATCCAGGTCTTCCACTGCGGACGCGACAGCATCACAGTGCTGAACGTACTTGGACTGATCCTCAAGCGACGGGATCGGCAGACGCAGAGAACCCAAAAGGGCCTTATTGATCTTCCTCATCGATGCGGTCCCGCGCGCTGATGCTGTGACAGTCGAGCGCACCGACGGGGAACACAATAGATGAGCCAGAAACGTCGCCTGGCAGACCTCGGGCTTTGTTTGAATTCGCCAGATGAGGTCAGGCAGATAGGTCTGGGCTGCTACGTTTCGCGCGATGGCGGCATAGCCGACGCGATCGAATGAACCACTGGCTCTAGTGATAAGGAGGTCGCCCTCTGCCACTAGGTGGGCACTGGTGTAACCCGCTAGGTCAACAAGTCGCTTTGCTTCGGAGGCCACAAAAGCGCCCAGTTGGATCGCGCTCAGTTTCAGGACAGCCGGCTCTCCAGTTCGCGGCTTTTCATCCGAAGTCTGAACGCTCTTTCCGCCTTGGATCCCGGAAACAACGCTGCGTAGATCGTGCTCGGTACCTTCCGGATGCGCGTTGCGAACGACTGCCAGCAATGAGGCTGCCTTCTGCTTCTCGGCATCCAGCCCGTCAATCTGTGCGTCCACCGCTGCCATGACGTCGACGATTCGGCACTGCTCCGACAACGACGGGAGAGCAACCTCAATCGTCAAGAAGTCAGCGGGCTTGACCCGTTCACGCCTGCCGCCCATGCCAGTCGACAACGCCTGCAGTTTCTCCCACAGTCGTTTCGTGGTCGTAAGGAGTCGGAAGTATTCGGGAAGCATTCGTTCGCCACATGTGAACGTGGGAAACTCTTGCGACGCGTAGACCTCGCCCAGATCGTTCGGAGCAACGGTGATCGCTCCTTCAAACGCCTTCAAGCGGCTGTAGACGATCTGGTTCGGCCTGATGCGATTCAGCGTCTTGTACGTGGTCTCATCGCCAGCGATCGGTTCCCGGAACAACAGGCCCCGACCGCGGTTCAAGACACCGACGATGTCGTAGGAAGCCTTCGCCGTGATCGGGATCGCGTCAACATCCAGTGCGATGACCTCGTCGAGCCGGACCCGCTCCCACTCACTCACTGGACACCCCGAACACGCTCAGGTCGACGCCTGCCGCTGCAAGCCGCTCGAACATGACAGTCTCGGTGTCGATGCGATGCTGCCGGGCGTCGGCATACGCCACGAGCGCGGTGCCCAGATCGGCGGTCTCCTCTGCAGCGACCTTGATGTAGCGGCCGATGTTCAGGTCGAAGCCGTTCTGCTCGATCTCCTCGAGTGGCACTAGCCGGACGTTCGCACCGCCCTCACCCGCTGAGTCGCTACCCGTCCGGTACGCCTCGACGACAGCTCTGACGTCATCCTCGGACATCAGATTCTGCTTCTTGCCCTTGATAAACCGCGCCGAGCCGTCAATGAAGAGCACGTGATCCTTGCGCTCAGCTGGCTTCTGGTCGCGGAAGATCAACAGGCACGCCGGGATGTCGGTCGAGTAAAACAGCTTGGGCGGCAGCCCTACGACGGCCTCCAGAACGTCCTTCCCGATGAGGCCCCGGCGGATCTTCGCCTCCGCGCCTGGGCGGAACAGCACGCCGTGGGGCATCACCACGCCGACACGACCGGATCCAGGCTTCATCGACGAGACCATGTGCTGGACGAAGGCGTAGTCGCCGTACTTCGCCGGCGGCACGCCGTAGATGGCTCGCGGATCCGAGGACCAGCGGTCCGCTCCCCAATTCTCCAGCGAGAAGGGCGGGTTGGCGATCACGGCATCGAACTGGCGAACCGCACCGCTGGGGGCCTTGAACGCCGGAGCACGGAGGGTGTCTCCGCGCTTGATGTCGAAGTCCTCGATCTCGTGCAGGAACAGGTTCATCCGGGCGATCGAGGCCGTCGTCAGGTTGATCTCCTGGCCGTACACCCTGAGCGTGCGGTGGTCCTTGCCGGACTCGCGCAGCTGGTTGATCGTCGCGACAAGCATCCCGCCGGAGCCGCAGGACGGGTCGTAGACGGACTCGCCCGGCTCAGGCTGGAGGATCCCGACGAGCAGGTTCACGACCTCACGGGGCGTGAAGAACTCGCCGGCCTTCTTGCCCGACTCGTCGGCGAAGTTCTTCAGCAAGTACTCGTAGCCCGCGCCGAGCAGGTCGTGCGAGACCGTGGACGGGTCCAGCCTGATCTTGTTGAACGCTTGAATGAGCCCCAGCAGAGCCGACTCCGGGATGCGCTCCTTGTTGCCCCACGAGGCGTCGCCGAAGACGCCAGCGAGCGAGCGGGGGTTGGCCATTTCGATTAGCTGGAAGGCCTTCGCGATCTCCGCACCGAGGTTGGTCACCTTCTCGGTGACCTCACTCCACAGCGTGCCCTCAGGCAGCTCGAACCGGTGGAATTCGGCCTCGATCTCATCGTCGAGGTCGTCGCCGTACTTGTCGAATGCCGCGTCGTGCTCGTGGACCCAGGTGTCGCTGATCCACTTCCAGAACAGCATCGGGAAGACGTAGGTCTTAAAGTCAGCCGGGTCGACGGGGCCGCGGAGCGCGTTCGCGGCGTCCCACAGCCGGGCTTCGAGCTCGTGCTGGGTGATCGTCACAGAGATGAGGTCCTTCGTTGAAGACGGTGCCCTGATTATGGAGGAGGGCACCGACATTCGGGAGTCCGGTGCGGTAGGCAGCAGCGTCCTGCAAACGATGACCAGCACCCACGCTCCGAGCCGAGCGTGATCGCGGACACACTTGGATCAGCGATTGGCCACCGTACTGGAGCTTCTGCAACGCGCCACCAAACGAACTCTGCTAGAAGCAACGCCGTTCAGTTAAGGCCTGGGGCCGCTTGTCAAAGCCGTAGGCAAAGCAGCGGAGCTGCCGTAGAAGAGGTCTGTCACTCCAAGACATCC
>NZ_JBHYKH010000418.1:0-8001 GCF_042741275.1 Streptomyces sp. NPDC058964 | reverse complement strand
AAACGATACGGCCCCCACCGCGATCTACCCTTGCATGGTGGTCGGCAGCGTCAGAGGTGTATCAGAGACAGGCACAGCCGTGCGGCTACGGCATCACGCCGTCACGAGTGCGTGCGCAACAGCGTCCGCATCGTCCGCATGGCCACCGACAGGTTGGCCAGGTCGAACGACTCCGAGCTGCGGATCTCCTCGAGGGTGGCGCGCGCCCGGCTCAGGATCGCCGCGTTCTTGACCTCCCAGGCCTTGAAGCGCTGCTCGGGAGTCGACTTGCCGTTGCCGACGGCGAGGACGTCCGCGGTGAGGCCCGCGTGGGCCGCGTACAGGTCCTCGCGGATGGAGGCACGGGCCATGGACTGCCAGCGGTCGGCACGGGGCAGCTCGATGATGCGGTCCATGAGCTGGGTGATGCTCAGGCGGTCGGCCAGGTCGTAGTAGACCTCGGCGACGGCCAGCGGCTCCTTGCCCATGCGGTCGGCCACCGAGACGATGTCCAGCGCCGGGAAGGCGGAGGAGAAGCCGGCCACGCGCGTCGCCAGCTCGTCCGGCACACCGGCGCCGGACAGCTCGTCGTACACGTGCTGGTACCACTCCAGGTCCGCGCCGCGCAGCAGCTTCGGCAGCTCCTGCCAGACCTGCTCGACCCGCTCCGAGAAGAACTCCACGGTCTCGGCGAGCGCCAGCGGCTGCGGCCGGTTGTTGAGCAGCCAGCGCGTGCCGCGCTCGACCAGACGGCGCGAGTGCAGCCGGATCCGGGTCTGGACGGAGGCGTCGACCTTGTTGTCCAGCTCCTCGACCGCGTCCCACACGGGCGCCGAGCGGAAGATCGTGCGGGCCACGGTCTGGGCCCGGACGATCTCCTCCAGCGACGCGCCGGTCTCCTCGCGCAGGCGGTGCAGATAGGTCGTACCACCCGTGTTGACCGTGTCGTTGACCAGCACGGTGGTCGTGATCTCACGGCGCAGCGGGTGGCTGTCGACGTTCTCGGTGAACCGCTCGCGCAGCGCCGTCGGGAAGTACGCGTGCAGCAGGCCGCGCAGGTAGGGGTCGTCCGGCAGTGAGGTGTGCAGCAGCTCGTCGGCGACCGTGATCTTCGTGTACGCCAGCAGGACGGCCGTCTCCGGACCGGTCAGGCCCTGACCCTGACCGAGCCGCTCACGGATCTGACGGTCGGCCGGCAGGAACTCCAGGGCCCGGTCGAGATGGCCCTCACGCACCAGGTGACGGATGAACCGCTGCTGGGCGTGGAGCATGTCCTTGGACTGGGCGAGGGCGTTGGCGATCGCCACGTTCTGCGCATAGTTGTTGCGCAGCACCAGCGCGCCGACCTCGTCGGTCATCTCCGCGAGCAGCTTGTTGCGCTGCTTCACGGTCATGTCGCCGTCCGTGACCAGGCCGTTGAGCAGGATCTTGATGTTCACCTCGTGGTCCGAGGTGTCCACACCGGCGCTGTTGTCGATGGCGTCGGTGTTGATCTTGCCGCCGTGCATCGCGAACTCGATGCGGCCCAGCTGGGTCAGGCCCAGGTTGCCGCCCTCGCCGACGACCTTGACCCGCAGGTCTGCGCCGTCGACGCGGATGGCGTCGTTCGCCTTGTCGCCGACATCGGCGTTCGACTCCGTGGACGCCTTGACGTACGTACCGATGCCGCCGTTCCACAGCAGGTCCACCGGCGCCTTCAGGATCGCCTTCATCAGGTCGGCCGGGGTCACCTTGGTGGCGCCCGCCTCGATGCCGAGGGCCTCGCGGATGTGCGCGTTGACCGGGATCGCCTTGGCGCTGCGCGGGAAGATCCCGCCGCCCGCCGAGAGCAGCTCCGTGTTGTAGTCGGCCCAGCTGGAGCGGGGCAGCTCGAACAGACGGCGGCGCTCGGCGTACGAGATGGCCGCGTCCGGGTCCGGGTCGATGAAGATGTGCCGGTGGTCGAAGGCGGCGACCAGGCGGATGTGCTCGCTGAGCAGCATGCCGTTGCCGAACACGTCACCGGACATGTCGCCGATGCCGACGACCGTGAAGTCCTCGGTCTGGGTGTCCACGCCCAGCTCGCGGAAGTGCCGCTTGACGGACTCCCAGGCGCCGCGGGCGGTGATGCCCATGCCCTTGTGGTCGTAGCCCGCGGAGCCGCCGGAGGCGAAGGCGTCGCCGAGCCAGAAGTTGTACGACTCCGCGACCTGGTTGGCGATGTCCGAGAACGTCGCCGTGCCCTTGTCGGCCGCGACCACCAGGTAGGTGTCGTCCTCGTCGTGCCGCACGACGTCCGCCGGGGGCACCACCTCGCCGGCCACCATGTTGTCGGTGATGTCGAGCAGCGCCGAGATGAAGGTCTTGTAGCTGGCGATGCCCTCGGCCAGCCACGCGTCACGGTCCGCGCTCGGGTCCGGCAGCTGCTTGGCGACGAAACCGCCCTTGGCGCCCACCGGCACGATGACGGTGTTCTTCACCATCTGCGCCTTGACCAGGCCGAGGATCTCCGTACGGAAGTCCTCACGGCGGTCGGACCAGCGCAGACCACCGCGCGCGACCTTGCCGAAGCGCAGGTGCACGCCCTCGACGCGCGGCGAGTACACCCAGATCTCGTACGCCGGCCGGGGCGCGGGCAGGTCGGGGATCGCCTGCGGGTCGAACTTCATGGACACGTAGTCGTGCGGCCGGCCGCCGCGCGACTCCTGGAAGAAGTTCGTGCGCAGCGTCGCCTTGATGACGGTGAGGAAGGAACGCAGGATGCGGTCCTCGTCGAGGCTCGCCACCTGGTCGAGCGCGGCCTCGAGCTCCTCGAGGAGCGCGTCGACGATCTCGTGCCCGGCACGCTGGCGGTCCGGCGACATCCGCGCCTCGAAGAGGGAGACGAGGAGCCGGGTGGTGTGGACGTTGGTTCGGAGGGTGTCCTCCATGTAGTCCTGGCTGAAGGTGGAGCCGGCCTGCCGCAGGTACTTGGCGTACGCGCGCAGCACCATCGCCTGCCGCCAGGTCAGCCCGGCGCCCAGCACGAGGGCGTTGAAGCCGTCGTTCTCCGCCTTGCCGGTCCAGGTGGCCGAGAAGGCCTCCTGGAAACGCTCGCGGCCGTCGTCGCCGAGGTAGTCCCCGTTGCCGCCGCCCAGCGACTTGGGGATGCGCAGGCCGAAGTCGTAGATCCAGGCCGTGGTGCGGTCCGAGCGGCGCAGTTCGTACGGCCGCTCGTCGATCACCTCGACGCCGAGCCGGTTGAGGACCGGCAGCACGGCGGACAGGGAGATCGCCGCGCCCTTGCGGTAGATCTTGAAGCGGCGCTCGTCGGGGGCGGCGCCCACCGGCTCGTACAGGCTGAAGGAGAAGTCGCCCTCCTCCTCGCTGAGCCGCTCCAGGTGGACCAGGTCGGCGACCGCGGCACGCGGGGTGTGGTCGGCCTTGTAGCCCTCGGGGAAGGCGTTGCCGTAGCGGCGCAGCAGCTCGGCGGCGCGCTCCTCACCGCACTCGGCGGTCAGGGCCTCGCCGAACCCGTCGGCCCAGGAGCGGGCGGCCTCGACGAGACGCGCCTCGATGCGCTCCTTGTCGTTGTCGCTGAGCTGGGGCAGCTCGGTGCCCTGCGGGACGCGGATGACGAAGTGCAGCCGGGAGAGGATCGACTCCGTGTTCCAGGCAGTGAAGTCGACGCTGATGCCGGCGAGCTCCTCCTTCAGGATGTCGATGATCCGCAGCCGGACGCCGGTGGTGTAGCGGTCGCGGGGGAGGTAGACGAGGGCGGAGTAGTAGCGCCCGTACTCGTCCTGACGCAGGTACAGGCGCAGCCGGCGCCGTTCCTGCAGGTAGAGGACCGAAGTGGCGATGGTGCGCAGCTCGTCGGCGGGCGTCTGGAAGAGCTCGTCGCGCGGGTACGTCTCCAGGATCTGCAGCAGGTCACGCCCGTCGTGGCTGTTGGGCGAGAAGCCGGCGCCCCTGAGCACCTCGTCGACCTTGCGCCGGATGACGGGCACGCGGCGGACCGACTCGGTGTAGGCGGCGGAGGAGAACAGGCCCAGGAAGCGGCGCTCCCCGACGACGTTCCCGTCCTTGTCGAACTTCTTCACGCCGACGTAGTCGAGGTACGACGGCCGGTGCACGGTGGCCCGGCTGTTGGCCTTGGTCAGGACGAGGAGCTTGTGCTCGCGGGCCTTGGCGCGGGCGTCGGCCGGGAGTCGCTCGAAGGAGGGGCTGACGGGGTGGCTCTCGTCGGTCGCGTGGTGCGGGTCCGAACGCAGTATGCCGAGCCCGGTGCCCGGCACCGCCGCCAGCGAGTCGTCCCCGCGCAGCTGATACTCGCGGTAGCCGAGGAAGGTGAAGTGGTCCGCGGACAGCCAGCGCAGCAGCTCGCGGGCCTCCTCGACCTCGGCCGCGGAGAGGTCGCCGGGAACGGGCTCGCCGTCGAGCCCCTCGGCGATGCGCAGGGCCGCGTCCCGCATCTTCTCCCAGTCCTCGACGGCCTCGCGGACGTCGGACAGCACGCGCAGCAGGTCGGCGGTGATCTGCTTCAGGTCGGCGCGGTCGGTCTCGCGGTCGATCTCGACGTGGATCCAGGACTCGACGTAGGCGTCGTGCGGGAGGTCCGCGCCGTTGGACGGGGTGGGCAGCACCTCGATGAGCTTGCCGGTGAGGTCGCGCCGGACGACGAACTGCGGGTGGATGACGACGTGGATGCCGCGTCCCTGCCGGGTCAACTCGTTCGTCACGGAGTCGACGAGGAAGGGCATGTCGTCGGTGACGACCTCGACGACGGTGTGGCTGCAGGTCCAGCCGTTCTCTTCGACGGTCGGCGTGTGGACCCGCACGTTGGCCGTGCCCTGGGGGCGGCTCTCGGCGAGACGGAAGTGCGAGACTGCGGCTCCGAAGACGTCGACCGGATCGCGGTCGGTGAGGTCCTCCGGGGCGGTGTGCAGGTAGTAGCGCTGGAGGAACGTGAGCACGGATTCCCGATCCGGGATGCCCTCGCCCGTCGTCCCAGTCGGTAGGTGCCCCCCGACCGGGCTGTTCTCAGCTACCCGGGCGGCCCTGTCGAGCAGCTCGGCCTTGGCTTCGTCCAGCTTGGTCTGCATTGTCCTCTGGCTCCTGTCGCGCGCCGTTGCGTGACGTAGAAGGAAGTACGGTCTCTTCCCCTGCGGCTCGACGCCACGGCCCGGGGTGTCCGGTCCGTTCCGACGCTATGCCGCGAGGTGAGATGAGCGGGGCGTATTCAGCCATTCTCGACGCGCCCGACGGGTGTGACGCTGCTCTCCGCGACGCCGGTACCCGGGATGTGCGCGGCGCCTCGGGGGCCCTTGTGCCCCCGTCCCGCCCGTGAAGACCAGCGACCGCCGCCCGGTCACGGATGTCGTCCGTGCTCACCGGGCGCAGGGCAGGGGCGACGGTGCCCCCGCGAGCTATCGCGCTGATCACGCCACAAGGCTATCGCTCCTCACCCCGGGCCCGTCATGAGCCGTATGTGTACAAAACCAGGGGTAGAACTTTGACATTCTGCACAGGGGCGAAGGCTGTGCGGCGGGCGTATCAGGAGCAGGGTCCGGTACCGCCGTCCGGGTGACCTGGGGCGCCGTGCGCCGCCAGCGGGCGGTCGGGCGTGCGCGTCCGGAGCGGTCCGGCTCCGGCCGGCGGCGGGCGGCCGGGCGGTCCAGCGGGAGTGCGGCGGGAGTCCGGGCGGAGTGGTGGGGACGGTCCGGTCGCAGTGCGGCAGGGGTGGTGTCGGAGTGCGGTGGGAGTGAGGTGGAAGTCCAGCGGGACCGCCCCGCCGGAACCCTTCAGGCGGCCAGCCGCTCCGCCTCCGCGACGGCCTCGGCCAGTGTGTCCACCACGGGCACGCCCACTTCCTCGAGGCTGGCTCTGCCGTGCGAACCCCCGGTGTACAGCACGGCCCGCGCACCCACGTGCCGCGCCGCCACCGCGTCGTCCGCGGCGTCCCCGATCACCACGGTCCGCCCGGGTTCCACGCCGGTCAGCGCCTCCAGGTGCCGCACCATGTGGCCGGCCTTGCTGCCCCCGGACGGCCCGGTCCGCCCGTCGACCCGTACGAAGTGCGCCTCGATCCCGAACCCCCGCACCAGCGGGACGAGTTCGTCGTGCACGTACATGCTCAGCAGCGACTGGCTGTGGCCCGCCGAACGCCACCGCACCAGCAGCTCGGCCGCCCCCTCGGTGAGCCCGCACCGGACGCGGTGCTCCGCGTAGTACCGGTGGAAGATGTCGTCCATGATCTCCCACTCGGCGTCGGTCGGCAGCCGTCCCAGCAGCCGCTCGTAGAACTTCGGCACCGGCACGCAGTACAGCGCCCGGTACCGCTCCAGCGTGATCGGCTCAAGCCCCAGCTCGGCGAATGCCGCGTTCGTCGCCCCGATGATCGCGTCATTGTCGTGGAACAGTGTGCCGTTCCAGTCCCAGACGATGTGCGCGCGTCCTCGCTTCCCCATGCACAAAACGTACCCGCCGCCACTGACAATCATGAATGTCCGCAGGTCAGAGATGCTTGGGGCGGATGAGGCGGAGAACGTCAGGCGAGTCCCACCAGGTTGGGGATCTCCTGCGTCGCGTACCAGAGCAGCTCGTGGTCCTCGGCCTCGTCCACCACGAACTGGGCGTCGTCGTCACCGCCGTCCGCCGCCTCCCGCGCGCGCGCCGCGGCGGACACGTCGGTCTCCGCGTCGTCCGCGTCGACGTGCACCGCGGCGGCCTTGGCCAGCCGTACCGCACCGGCCACCCGCACCTCTCCCAGCGCGGCCGGTTCGAGCGCACGGTCCGGGTCGGCCGTCGCCGCGCCGTCGGCCACGTCCACGGCGACCACGACCCGGCGCCGTGGCGCTTCCGGGTCCGCCGCGAGCAGCCGCAGCGAGGCCAGCGCGGCCCGGTTGAGCGCGGCGTACTCCAGCTCCTCGATGTCGTCGGAGAGGTACCACTCACGCAGCGCGGGCGTGACGGCGTACGCGACGAACGGACCGGTCCCCAGCTCGCCCGTCTTGTACGCCTCGGCGAGACCGGGGAGGGTCAGGGGGACGTAGACGCGCATGGCTGGCCGCTCTTTTCGTGGTCGGAGGCTCCGGTGAGGCCCCGGGGAGGGCGGTCCCTCGTCTCCCGGAGGGCCTTCAGGATACGTGTGGGCGTCCCCTTTCGAGTCCCTGCCCACACTTCCGGACACGTCCACCCGGCGCCCTGCGACTCACCCGGTAAGGACCCGTCCCCGCCCGGCTTTCCGCCCTCGCGACCACTCGGATAGGTGAACTTTCCCGGCCCCCGACACGGGCTCCGGCTTCCTTGCCGCCGTCACCGGCGTCCCCGTACAAGATCCCCACCAGCAAGTTACCGCCCGGTATCGCCGGGTCCGCAGAACGGGGACTCCCATGAACAAGGTCATGAACAGGGCGGCCGCGCCCCGCCCGGGCACCCGCCCGCCGAGCCGCCGCGACCCCCGCCGCCCCGGCGGCACGACTCCCAGGACACCGGCCGCGGGACCGGGCCGTACGACCCCCTCCACGGCGCCGGGCGTCGCCAGGGCGATCCGCCCCACCGATCTCTTCGCGGACCGTCTGCTCGCCGTCCTGAGCGGTCAGCGCCCCGTCCACTGGATGCTCCGGCACACCGCCGGCCGTGCCTACGACGAACTGGCCCGCCTCGCCGAGCGCGGGCCCCTGCGCACCCGCGGCGCCCGCCCCGTCGTCCGCGACATCGGCTACTACGTCCCCCGCACGGGCGCCATCGAGGCCTTCGCCCGCATCGGCGCCGGTGACCGGCTGCGCGCCATGGCCTTCCGCCTGGAACAGGGCCCGGACCTCCGCTGGCGCTGCACCGCGGTGGAACTGGGCGGCCCGCGTGGCCCACGGACGGACGACGACTAGCGCCCGTACGGGAAGGTGGGCGGAGCCCCGCGCGGGGGGGGGGGTCGTGGGGGGTGGGGGGGCGCGCGGGCCGCGCGGTTGACCGGGGGGGGCCCCCCAGTCGGGTCGTCTCGGTGATGTGCGCGCGCACGGTGTCCTCGACGGCTCGTGCCTCCTCGCCGTCGCGCGCCAGGAC
>NZ_JBHYKH010000417.1:0-8058 GCF_042741275.1 Streptomyces sp. NPDC058964 | reverse complement strand
GCGGTGAGCGGGACCCGGCCGGTGGCGGCGTTGCGCGCGACGGCGTCCAGGGCTCGGCCCGGGTCCAGCCGGTCGCCGTCGGGGGCGCCGAGGGCCCAGGCGAGCCCGGCGCTGGTGGTGGCCACCGCGGCCGCGCCCGCGTCCTCGACGAGCCGGGCGCTCACCGCGTCCCAGGCGTTCGGGAGGACGAGCGGACGCCCCGGAACGTGCAGGGCGTGGAAGGCGAGGGCGCGGTCCCGGAGGGTGCTCTGATTCGTCATGGGGACGACTCAACCAGCCGGAACGGGGTGGCGCCGGCAGGAATCCGTCATGTACGCATGGCCCGGCCGGGCCCGGCCCGGACCCGCGATCAAATGCGTTGACACCCCACCGGGCCCCTCGTACGTTGTACAGCGGTCCTGTTGCCGTCGATTGGAGAAGGACGTTGCTCGTCTGAGGTCCTGAGACACCGCGTCACACACGTCAGGTGTGTGCGTGCAGTGCGACCTCGGCGTCCGAGCCGTCCCCCGGCACAGGGCTCTTCCATGCCCCTGCCATCCGGTTGCCTCCCGGTGTCTCGACACGCGTTTGCCCCGACCACACCAAGCAACCGCGAGGCCTGTATGTCCACTTCCCTCACCTGTACCTCCCTGTCCTTCACCTGGCCCGACGGCACCCCCGTCCTCGACGGCCTCGACGTGGCCTTCGGCCCCGGCAGGACGGGACTGGTCGGCGTCAACGGATCGGGGAAGTCAACCCTGTTGAAGCTGATCGTCGGCGAACTCACGCCGTCCGACGGCACCGTCAAGGCGGCCGGTGACATCGGCTACCTCCCGCAGAACGTCACGCTCGACACGGCCCTGCGTGTCGACGAGGCACTCGGCATCGCCGCCCGGCGGGCCGCTCTGCACGCCATCGAGGCGGGCGACGCGGCCGTGGAGCACTTCGAGACGGTCGGCGACGACTGGGACGTCGAGGAGCGCGCACTGGCCACCCTCGGCGAACTCGGCCTCGGTCACATCGGCCTGGACCGTACGGTCGGCGAGCTGTCCGGCGGCGAGTCGGTGCTGCTCCGGCTCGCCGCGCTGCTGCTGCTGCGCCCGGACGTGCTGCTGCTCGACGAGCCGACCAACAACCTCGACCTGTACGCCCGCAGGCGGCTCTACGCGGCCGTCGCGTCCTGGCCGGGCGTGCTGATCGTCGTCAGCCACGACCGCGAGCTGCTCGAACTGGTCGACCAGATCGCCGACCTGCGCTCCGGGGAGATCACCTGGTACGGCGGCAACTTCTCGGCCTACGAGGACGCCCTCGCCGTCGAACAGGAGGCGGCCGAGCGCATGGTGCGGGTCGCCGAGGCGGACTTCCGCAAGCAGAAGCGCGAACTGGCCGACGCCCAGGTCAAGCTGGCCCGCCGCAAGCGGTACGGGCAGCGGATGTGGGACCAGAAGCGCGAACCGAAGATCGTGATGGGGGCGCGCAAGCGCGCGGCGCAGGAGTCCGCGGGCAAGCACCGCATCATGCACGAGGAGAAGCTCGCCGAGGCCAGGGAACGCCTCGACGAAGCGGTGGAGGCGGTGCGGGACGACGAGGAGGTCCGGATCGACCTGCCGTACACGGCGGTGCCTCCGGGCCGGAACGTGCTCACCCTGCGCGACCTGGAGCTCGCGTACGGAGCGCGCGTCGACGGCCTGTTCGACCTGCGCGGTCCGGAGCGGATCGCGCTGATCGGGCGCAACGGCGCGGGCAAGACGACGCTGCTGCGCACGGTCGCCGGGGAGCTGGCGCCGGTGGCGGGCGAGGCGGAGACGCATGTGCCGCTGCGGTTCCTGCCGCAGCGCCTCGACGTCCTCGACGGTGAGCTGACCGTCGCCGAGAACGTCGCCCGGTTCGCGCCGGGTGCCACCAACAACCGGATCCGGGCCCGCCTGGCCCGCTTCCTGTTCCGGGGTGCCCGGGCCGACCAGCGGGTGGCGACCCTGTCCGGTGGCGAGCGCTTCCGCGCGGCCCTGGCCGCGCTGATGCTGGCCGAGCCCGCGCCGCAGCTCCTCATGCTCGACGAGCCGACGAACAACCTCGACATGGCGAGCGTGCACCGGCTCACGACGGCCCTGGAGTCCTACGAGGGAGCACTGGTCGTGGCCAGCCACGACCTGCCGTTCCTGGAGTCGCTGGGCATCACCCGCTGGCTGCTGCTGGAGGAGGGAACGCTGAGGGAGACCACGCCGGAGGAGCTCGGGGATCCCGCATAGCGGCCGGGCCGCGGATCTCAGGAGGAGCACGGCCCGGCAACGAGGGTTTTGTACACCCGGGCCCGCCCTGCATGATGGCTGACCGGCGCCCTGTCACGGGCGCCGGAGTCGTCCCGCCGATACGGAGTCCCGTCGTGCCCAGCAAGAAGGCCCTCGTCCGCCGCCCCAGCCCGCGCCTCGCCGAAGGGCTGGTGACGCACATCGAGCGGGAGCAGGTCGATGCGAAGCTCGCCGTCGAGCAGTGGGAGGCGTACGTCGAGGCGCTGCGCACGCACGGCTGGGAGACCGTCGAGGTGGACCCGGCCGACGACTGCCCGGACTCGGTGTTCGTCGAGGACACCGTGGTCATGTACAATAACGTGGCGTTGATCACGCGGCCGGGCGCCGAGTCCCGGCGCGACGAGACCGCCGGGGTCGAGGAGGCCGTGGCGCGTCTCGGCTGCTCGGTGAACTGGATCTGGGAACCTGGCACGCTGGACGGAGGTGACGTCCTGAAGGTCGGCGACACGATCTACGTCGGCCGGGGCGGGCGCACCAACGCGGCCGGGGTGCAGCAGGTGCGGGCCGCCTTCGAGCCGCTGGGCGCGCGGGTGGTGGCCGTACCGGTGCACAAGGTGCTGCACCTGAAGTCCGCGGTCACCGCGCTGCCCGACGGCACCGTGATCGGACACATCCCGAACGTGGACCGGCCCTCGCTGTTCCCGGGTTTCCTCGCCGTGCCCGAGGAGGCCGGAGCGCACGTGGTGCTGCTCGGCGGCAGCACGCTGCTGATGGCGGACAGCGCCCCCGAGAGCAAGGAACTCCTCGCCGATCTCGGCCACGAGGTGGTCACGGTGGACATCAGCGAGTTCGAGAAGCTCGAGGGCTGTGTGACGTGCCTCTCGGTCAGGCTGCGGGGGCTGTACGCCTGATCGGGTGATCCAGTCACTCCTTCAGCCCCGGGACCTGCGTGTCCCGGGGCGGTTTCGCATGCCCGGGTACGCCTGGGCAACGCGACCTGATCAGCGATCTTTACGCCACACTTAACCTACGGCTTCGTAACCTACGGCTTCGTAGCCTACGATCACGTAGGTTCCGGCACCGCTCGCCGGTTCGCGCCCTCGATCCCCCTCTGTTCGGCGTCCCCTGGAGTTACCTGTGACGATCACCTCTCCTCACCTCGGCAGCCCGTCCGTGTGGACCGACGCGAAGCTGCTGTATGCCCTCGAGGAAGTGGTCGAGCAGGAGCTGAACCGCCACCTGAAGGTCGCCAAGGACTGGATGCCCCACGAGTACGTCCCGTGGACCGACGGCCGCAACTTCCCCGGCCTGTTCGAGGACGGTGAGGCCTGGGACAAGGAGCAGTCCAAGGTCACCGAGATCGGCCGCATCGCCCTCGTGGTGAACCTCCTGACGGAGGACAACCTCCCCAGCTACCACCACGAGATCGCCTCGCTCTTCGGCCGGGACGGCGCCTGGGGCACCTGGGTGCACCGCTGGACCGCCGAGGAGGGCCGGCACGGCATCGTGATGCGCGACTACCTGCTCACCTCGCGCGCGGTGGACCCGGACAAGCTGGAGCAGTTCCGCATGTCCCACATGAGCGAGGGCTTCGAGTCCGACAACCGTCATTCGATGCTGCACTCGGTCGCCTACGTCGCCTTCCAGGAGCTCGCGACCCGCATCTCGCACCGCAACACCGGCCACCAGTCCGGCGATCCCGTCTGCGACCGCATGCTGGCCCGCATCGCGACCGACGAGAACCTCCACATGGTCTTCTACCGCAACCTGCTGAAGTCCGCGTTCGAACTCGCCCCCGACCTCACCATGCAGGCCGTGCGGGACGTCGTCGTGAACTTCCGCATGCCCGGCCACGGCATCCCCGGCTTCGAACGCGCGGCGGCCCAGATGGCGATCGGCGAGGTCTACAACCTGCGCATCCACCACGACGACGTGCTCCAGCCCGTCCTGCGCCACCTGAAGGTCATGGAGA
Source organism: Streptomyces sp. NPDC058964 (assembly GCF_042741275.1). Classification (NCBI taxonomy): domain Bacteria; kingdom Bacillati; phylum Actinomycetota; class Actinomycetes; order Kitasatosporales; family Streptomycetaceae; genus Streptomyces; species Streptomyces sp. NPDC058964. Next base: position 3,858 of record NZ_JBHYKH010000417.1, on the reverse strand, counting down.
TCGACGGACTCGGCCCCGAGGGGCAGCGGGCACAGGACGAACTCGGCCTGTTCATGGGCGGCCTCGACTCGGAGGCCCTGAAGTTCGACGAGAAGCTGGCCGCGCGCAAGGCGCGGATGGCGGCGCGCGCCGGGGCCTGACGACGGTACGCGGGGCGCACCGACCTACCGGTGCGCCCTGTCGGTGACCTGCGGCGTCATGCCGCCGTACGCGACCACAGCACGCCGCAGCAGGCGGTCGGATTCCTGCTCGGCCCTCCGTACGGCCGGACTGCCCGCCCGGACTGCGCGCGCAGTCCGGCTCGCACCGGAAGTCCACCCGTCGCCTGCGGCAGGCGGGTGTCCTCGACGGCCCCGCCGAGTACGCGAAGACGTACCGGCCCGCCATGCGGGTCCTGCCGGTGCCGCCCTGGGCCATCTGCTCCTCCCGGCCCGCGTCCACGAGGCCGAGAACACCCTGCGCCCGCTCGTCCTCGAGCGCTACCTGTGGAACCCGCCGGCTTCCTCTTCTTCTCGCCTCCTTCTCGGCGCCTTCTCGACTTCTGGTCGTCTACTCGACGAAGTACGAGTCGTGCTTGTCGAGGAACCGCACACGGCGGGCGGCTCACGTGACGTCAGAATGAAGCGCGCCTGATCTCCAGGCGTTCCTTCTCCGACAGGCCGCCCCAGACACCGAAGCGCTCGTCGTTGTCGAGCGCGTACTCCAGGCAGGCGGATCGGATCGGGCACAGGCCGCAGATCCGCTTCGCCTCCCGGACCGAACTGCCGGGCTCCGGGAAGAAGAAGTCCGCCCCCGTCTGCGCGCACAACGCCTCCTCCTGCCATGCGAGGTCGGGCGAGGTGATCGTTTCGATGTGCATGAGCAGGACTCTGCCGCCCGGCGAAAAACGTTCGATCAACGGCGGCTCAACGCCACGGCCGGGGCCCGCTGCCGCCACGATGATGCTCCCCCGGGACCCGGTGGCGCACGGCGGCGCGCGGGACCGGATGAGAACAAGGGGGGCGGGGCCGGTCACCCAGGGTGAACGGGCTGGACGGTCCGGCCGGCGGCCGCGCTGCGGAGCGATTGTCGGTGGGCGGTGCAAGACTCGGCAGTGCACGGAGAACGGGACCCTTCCGAGGAGGGCGAAGATGCTCACCACCCGTTTCGTCAACGGCGCTCCGAACTGGATCGACGTCGGCACGTCCGACATCGGGGGCGCCACCTCCTTCTACAACGCGCTCTTCGGCTGGCGGTTCCAGTCGGCGGGGCCCGACGCCGGCGGTTACGGCTTCTTCCAACTGGACGGCCGGACCGTGGCCGGCGGCATGCAGACCACCCCGGAGCAGGGACCGCCGTCCTGGACGGTGTATTTCCAGAGCGAGGACGCGCAGGCCACGGCCAAGACCGCCGAACAGGCGCACGGCAGTGTGCTCCTGCAGCCCGTGGATGTGATGGGGCAGGGTCATATGGCGGTCCTCGCCGACCAGGCCGGCGCGGCCTTCGGGATCTGGCAGCCCGGACAGACCCGGGGCGTGGACCTCGCGGGCGAGACCGGTTCGCTGTGCTGGGTGGAGCTGTACACGCCGGACGAGGCCGCGGCCGCCGCGTTCTACAACCGGGTGCTCGGCCTGGAGACCTCCGCCGTGCCCTTCCCGGGCGGCTCGTACACCTGCGTGAACCCCGCGGAGGGCGGTGAGGACGCCATGTTCGGCGGAATCGTGCCGCTGGCCGACGCCGCGGCGGAGGCGGCGGCGGGGGCGTACTGGCTGCCGTACTTCGAGGTCGAGGACACGGACGCCGTCGTCGACAAGGCGCGGCAACTGGGCGGCGAGGTCCGTATGCCGGCCACGACCATGGAGGGCGTCGGCCGCATGGCCAAGCTCACCGACCCGTACGGCGCGCGCTTCGCGGTGATCAGGAGCGAGTCGCAGCAGGACTGAGCCGTCACGGGCGCGCCGGAGCCGGGCCCGGTGCCCCGGGCCGGCCGAAGTCCGCCGTGGCCCAGCCAGGCCCTGTCGTCGAACTCCCCCTGTCCCGCGCCCCATACACACTCCCCCGAGCTCCGGCCTCGCTCGAGCAGGGGGACCCCGGGGCGCCGCAGGGCCCACCCTTCGGGCGGACGACGGGAGTCCGGCGACAGGGCCCTAGGCGGAGGCGCGTCGTACCAGTGTGGTCGGCAGGATCACGCCGGACGGCGCGTCCCCCGCGGCGGCGTCGGGGCCCCGGTGGCCGGGGCCGCGCAGCAGGAGGCGGGCCATCAACCGGCCCATCTCCTCTATGTCCTGGCGGATCGTCGTCAGGGGCGGGTCGGTCTGCTCGGCGACGGGCAGCATGTCGTCGAAACCGACCACGGCGACGTCCTCGGGCACCCGCCGCCCGCGCTCGCGCAGCACGCGCAGGGCGCCGGAAGCGGTGAGGTCGTTGGCGGCGAACACGGCGTCCACGTCCGGGCAGCGGTCGAGGAGTTCCCGCATGGCGCGTTCGCCCCCGGCCGGGGTGAAGTCGCTCTCCACGATCAGCCGCGGGTCGGCGTCCACCATCACGTCCCGGAACCCGTCGAGCCGGTCCACCGCCGAGGTCTGGTCCAGGGCGCCGGTGATGTGCGCGATCCGCCTGCGGCCGAGGCCGACGAGGTGCCGTACGGCCGCCCGGGCCCCGCCCCGGTTGTCGCTGTCCACGTACACCGCGCCGTGCTTCCCGTCGCTCCACCCGGGCCGCCCGCCGAACACCGTGGGTACGCCCGCGCCCCGGATCAGCCTGGGCAGTGGGTCGTCGAGATGCAGGGAGAAGACGAGCGCGCCGTCGACATGGCCTCCGGCGAGATAGCGGGCCACGCGCGTGTGGTCGTCCCGGCCCTCGGTCAGCAGGAGGACGAGCTGGTTGTCGTGCGCCGTCAGCTCCTTGCTGATCCCGCGCAGCTGGAGCGCGAAGAAGGGGTCGGCGAAGACCCGGGTCTCCGGTTCGGCGATGACGACGGCCACGGCGTCGTGCCGCTTCGTCACCAGGCTGCGCGCCGCCTGGTTGGGGACGTAGCCGAGTTCCTCGACCGCCCGCCGGACCCGCTCCACGAGCGGCTCCCTGACCCCGTCCCCGCCGTTGACCACCCGGGAGACGGTGGCTCGCGACACCCCCGCCCGCGCGGCCACGGCCTCCAGCGTGGGACGCGACGTTGTCTCGGTCACTTCGGGACTCCTCATCGGCGGTTGCGGATCAGGATATCCTCGCGCGAGGAACGCGGTGAGAGCGCTCTCTCAGCGGGAAGGGCACTGTGTGGGACGAATACGCCCGTCCGCCCCGTCCCTGTCCGCCGTTCATCCCAGCAGATCCACCCGCTCCCCGATCCCGCGTTCCTCCGCCGCCCGGTGGGCGAGCCAGGCGAGTGCCAGGTCCTGCCAGGGGAGGCCGACGGGAGCGTAGACGGAACGCTCCTGGGGTGTGCGCCGCCCGGGGTGCGTGCCGTTGAGGACGTCGGCGAGTGTGGCGTCCGTCGCCTCCGGCGGGAGTCCGGCGGCTGCCGGCGCACCCATTTCCGCGGCGAGTTCCCGGTCGTCCACGACGAGCAGTGCCGCCTCCAGGAGGTCGGCGGCGAGTTCCTGTTTGCCGGGTTCGTCGGCTCCCAGACTCGTGAAGTGCTGGCCTTCGCGCGTGTCGGCCAGCCGGAGCAGGGGTGCCCGGGACCAGGTGGCGAGCAGCACGACGTCGGCGGCGGTGGCCACGTCCGTGGCGGACGCCAGCACCCGGCCGCCGTGACGTGCGGCGAACGCGGCGGCCCGGTCGGGGTCCGTGTCGTGGACGACGAGTTCGCGGTCGCCGCGCAGGGCGCCGAGGCCGCGCACCATCAACTCGGCCTGGGCACCGGCGCCGATCACCCCGAGG
>NZ_JBHYKH010000416.1:0-8080 GCF_042741275.1 Streptomyces sp. NPDC058964 | reverse complement strand
GTCCTGGTCATGGGCCCGGCCGGCGAGGCCGCCCGCCGCTGGCTCTCCAGCACCTGCGCGTTCGACCTCGACGAGGCGGAACGGCTGCCCCCCGACGCCGTCTGGCGCACCCTGCGGCCCGGCCCGGCGCGCCCGGCACGGTCCCGGTGACCAGCTCGTAGCCGACCGCGCCCAGGCTGTAGACGTCGGCGCGCGCGTCGATGCCCGCGCCGGGCTCCGCCTGCTCGGGCGGCTGGTACCCGGCCGAACCGGCGGCCAGGGTCAGCCCCGAGGCCTGCGCCAGGCTCTTGGCCAGCCCCAGGTCGGCGAGCAGGACGCGATGGGTGCCGTCCGGCGCCGTGCGCAGCAGGATGTTGCTCGGCTTGATGTCCCGGTGCACGATGCCCGCCTCGTGCAGCGCCGCCGCGCTCCGGGCGGCCAGTGCCGTCAGCCGCAGCGCCTCGGGCACCGGGAGCGGCCCCGCGGCCAGCCGGTCGGCGAGGGTGCCGGCGTCGGCGTACTCCATCACGAAGTACGGCCTGCCGTCCGGCAGTTCCCCGATGTCGTAGACCTGCACCACCCGGTTGGAGTCGGCCTGGCGCAGCAGCCGCGCCTCGGACAGGAACCGGTCGCGGATGTCGAGCCGGTGCGACCAGTTGTCGGCGAGCACCTTGACGGCCACCGGGGCCTGCAGCACATCGTCGTGGGCGAGCCACACGGTGCCGAAGGCACCGCTGCCCAAGGGCCGTTCGAGGCGGTAGCGGCCGATCCGCTCCGGGGATTGCATGCGACTATCATGCCTGCCCTGAGATCGACACCGAGGGGGACCTGGCGTGCACGACGCGGCGCTGACCGAAGACCTCGCCCGGCGCGCCGCCGCGGGCGACGCGGCGGCCCTTGACCAGCTGCTGACCGAGGTCCGGCCCGAGGTCGTCCGGCGGTGTGGGCGCTTTTTGCCCTGCCGCGAGGACGCGGAGGAGGCCGCCCAGGACGTGCTGCTCCAGGTGGCCCGGAAGATCTCCACCTTCGAGGGCCGCAGCCGCTTCGGCACCTGGCTCTACACGGTCGTCGCCAACTGCTCCCGCCAGAAGTACCGCGAGCTCAAGCGGCGTGCGGCCGAACAGCCCGGCTCCATCGAGCCGTCGCAGTATGTCGACCCCCGAACGACCAGCGTGATCGCGGGCTCGCGGGTCGACCTGCTCGAGGCGCTGGACCGCCTGGAGCGCGAGCACCCCCACCTGGTGGCGCCGCTGGTCTACCGCGACATCTGCCAGCTGGAGTACGCCGAGGTCGCCGAGCGCGTCGGCATCCCGCTGGGGACCCTCAAGTCCCGGCTGCACGAGGCCCGCAAGCAGGTACGGCCCTGGCTGACCGCGTCCTGACCGCGCCGCCGGGCCGCTGAGCGGCGCTCGTCCCGGGGTACGGCTACTCCTCCTCGTACAGCGCGATCTCCGCCCAGATCGTCTTGCCCTCGGCCGTGTGCCGGCTGCCCCAGCGCTGGGTGAGCTGGGCGACCAGGAGCAGCCCGCGCCCACCCTCGTCCCAGGTCTTGGCGCGGCGCAGGTGCGGGGCCGTGTGACTGGTGTCGGACACCTCGCAGATCAGGGTGCTCGCGTCGTGGATCAGCCGCAGCCGGATCGGGTGCGAGCCGTATCGGATGGCGTTGGTGACCAGTTCGCTGACCACCAGTTCCGTCGTGAAGGCGGCCTGGCTCAGCCCCCAGGTGTCCAGCTGCTCCACGACCTGCTTGCGGATCGGCGCGACGAGCGCCGGGTCCGCGGGGATGTCCCAGGTCGAAACGCGTGAGGCGGGCAGCCCCTTGGTGCGGGCGAGCAGCAGGGCCACGTCGTCGTGGGCGCCGCCCGTCGGGAGCAGTACCCGCAGGATCCGGTCGCAGGTCTCGTCCAGGGAGTCCACGTACGCCGACAGGGCCTCGTGCAGCAGCCGGCGACCGGTGTCGACGTCCCGGTCGAGGGCCTCGATCAGACCGTCCGTGTACAGCGAGAGCACGCTGCCCTCGGCGAGCTCGATCTCGGCGGACTCGAACGGCAGCCCGCCCAGACCGAGCGGGGGACCGGCGGGCAGGTCCAGCTGCCGGGGCGGGCCGCCGGGCGGGACCAGCACCGGAGGGAGATGGCCTGCGCGGGCCATGGTGCAGCGCCGCGACACCGGGTCGTACACGGCGTACAGGCAGGTGGCGCCGACCTCTCCGGGGCTGCTGTCGCCGGACTCGTCGGACAGCCGGATCACCAGGTCGTCGAGGTGGGTGAGCAGCTCGTCCGGGGCCAGGTCGATGTCCGCGAGGGTGCGTACGGCGGTGCGCAGCCGGCCCATGGTGGCCGAGGCCTGGACGCCGTGGCCGACGACGTCCCCGACGACCATGGCGACCCGCATCCCGGACAGCGGGATCACGTCGAACCAGTCACCGCCCACCCCGGCTCGCGCCGCCGGCAGATAGCGGGAGGCGGCCTCCACCGCGGCCGTGCGGGGCAGCGACCGGGGGAGCAGACTGCGCTGGAGGGCGAGGGCTGTCTCGCGCTCACGGGAGTAGCGGCGGGCGTTGTCGACGCAGACGGCGGCGCGGGCGGTGATCTCCTCGGCGAGCAGGACGTCGTCCGGGGTGAAGGGGTCCGGGCGCCGGTGCCGGGCCAGCACGGCGACCCCCAGGGTCACTCCACGGGCCCGGATCGGCACGGACATCACGCTGTGGATGCCGAACTGCCGCGCCCGTTCGCCCCGCGCCGTGTCGGCGGCCAGCCACTGCGCGATGTCGGCGGGAACCGACACCACGACCGTGCGGCCGGCCGTGAGCGACTCGGCCTGCGGGGAGGAGGCGGGATAGACCTCGACGTGGCCGGGTCTGACCACCGCCTCGGGGGCGCCCCGGAGCACCGAGTGGTGGGCGGCGCGGCGCAGCGGGACCGGCAGGGGGATGCGCGCGGGGGGCTCGCTGCCGTCCTCCTGCGGGTCCAGCAGGTCGACGCGGACGAAGTCGGCGAGCGCCGGCACGCACACCTCCGCGAGTTCCTGCGCCGTCCGCGTGACGTCGAGGGTGGTGCCGATGCGGACGCTCGCCTCGTTGACCAGTTGCAGCCGCTCCCGGGCCCGGTGGTTTTCGGTGACGTCGTGTGCGGCCAGGCACACTCCGCGCACTCGCCCCTCGGCGTCGGTGACCGGCGCCATCCGGGCCAGCCAGGCGTGGGCCCGGTCCGCCCCGCCGGGGTGCACGAAGGTCTGGACGTCCAGCGGCCTGCCGGTGGTGAGTACCCGTAGCGCGCTGTTCTCCAGGTCCTCGCTCTGCGAGCGGCCGCCGATCTCGGACAGCCGCAGCCCCTGGATGCGCTCGGCGGGCAGGCCGACGACCTCGGCCATCGCCGCGTTCATCGCGGACAGCCGGAGCCGGTCGTCGTACACCGCGACGGCGCACGGGGACTGGGTGAGCACGGCGCCGGCCAGCGGATCGTCCGGGGCCGGCGGACGGCCGCCCTCCAGCGGGGTGACCACGAGCCAGTCGGCGGGGCGGCCGTCGTGCGGCGGCCGGTGGTGGGCCAGCAGCCACACCGACACCGTACGGCCGTCCCGGTGGCGCAGGTCGAGCGTGCCCGCCCAGCGCGGACCGGAGGGCGCGGCCGGGTCGCCGTCGTCGGCCAGCAACTCCGCCGCGGGGCGGCCCACCACCTCGGCGGCCGAGTGGCCGAGCAGCCGCCGGGCCCCCTCGTTCCACTCGACCAGCGTGCCGTCGACGTCGATGACAGCCCGGGCCGTAGCCGCGTCGTCGAACGGATAGTCCGGGCTCATCGTCGCCACTCCCAAGCGCACACTCACAGTGAACAGGTGCGTCACTTGTGTTCCAGCCTAGTGCGTCCGCCTCTTCCGCGAACGGCGACTCCCGGCGACGCGGCCGGGCGGTCAAGGGGCGAATCCGGCCGATGTGACGCCAGGGACAGATGTACGGCCCCGTGCTCTTGACGACCGTGTGTGGCGCACCGTCAGAATCTGTTTGTTCACGATCAGTTGTGAGTACTTCTGAGCCCTGATGAGGGAGAGTCGTCATGACGGTCACTCGCAGATCGGTTTTGGTCGCCGCCACGGCAGCGCCGACGGCCGGAACGTTCCTGGGCGCCCCGGGCGCGTCGGCGGCCGAGACCTCCGGTGGTGCCGGCGGACGCCGCACGGTCCCGCTCCGGGACGGCTGGCGCTTCGCGCTGGTCGATCCGGGTGGCACCACCGACCCGGCCGGCGCTTTTGCGGACGCCGCCGACCCCGGCTACGACGACTCGGCCTGGCGTCAGGTCGCGGTACCCCACGACTGGAGCATCGAGCAGACCCCCACCACGGACAACGGCACCACCAGCGGCACCGGGTTCTTCCCCGGCGGCCTCGGCTGGTACCGGATCGCCTTCACCCTGCCGCCCTCCTGCGCGGGCAAACGGATCTCGGTGGAGTTCGACGGCGTCTACATGGACGCGTACGTCCACTGCAACGGCACCGAGGTGGGCCGTCACCCCTACGGCTACACGGGCTTCGCCCTCGACCTCACCGACCTGCTGCACACCGACGGCGACACCGAGAACGTCATCGCGGTCAAGGTCCAGAACCGGCTGCCCAGCAGCCGCTGGTACTCGGGCAGCGGCATCTACCGCGAGGCCCGCCTCGTGGTCACCGAACCCGTGCACGTGGCGCGTTGGGGCACCTTCGTCACCACGCCCGACATCACCGCCGAGCGCGCCCTCGTCCGGGTACGGACGGACGTGGTCGACGAGTCCGGCGCCGGTGCGGACGTCGAGGTGCGCTCCCGGATCGTCGGCCCAGACGGACACACGGTCGCCCGTACCTCCTCCACGGTGACCGTCACCGGCCGGGCGGGCGAGACCCACGAACTCACCGTCCCCCGGCCCCGGCTGTGGCACTTCGACGCTCCGCACCGCTACACCCTGGAGACCGAACTCAGGGTGGCCGGCGCGACCACCGACACGTACCGCACCGTGTTCGGTATCCGCGGCTTCCGCTTCGACCCGGACGAGGGCTTCTCCCTCAACGGCACCCACACCAAGATCAAGGGTGTCGACCTGCACCACGACCAGGGCGCCCTGGGGGCGGCGATCAGCGTCGACGCGGTGCGCAGGCAGATGACCATCATGAAGTCGATGGGCGTCAACGCCTTCCGCACCTCCCACAACCCGCCCTCGCCGCAGATGATCCAGGTCTGCGAGGAGCTGGGCATCGTGATGATGGTGGAGGCGTTCGACTGCTGGCGGACCGGCAAGACCCGGTACGACTACGGCCGGTTCTTCGACGAGTGGTGCGAGCGGGACGCCACCGAGATGGTCCTCGCGGCCCGCAACTCGCCCGCCGTCGTGCTGTGGTCCATCGGCAACGAGATCCCCGACTCCACCAGCACGGCCGGGCTCGCGATGGCCGACCGGATCATCGGCGCCATCAAGGCCGCCGACGACACCCGGCCCCTCGTCATCGGTTCGGACAAGTACCGCTCGGTACCGGCCAGGGGCTCGGCGGCCGATCTGATGCTGGCCAGACTGGACGGCCTCGGCCTGAACTACAACACCGCGAAATCGGTCGACGCCCTGCACGCCGCCTACCCGCACCTGTTCCTCTTCGAGTCGGAGTCGTCGTCCGAGACGTCCACGCGCGGCGCCTACCAGGAGCCGGAGCACCTCAACACCGGCGAGAACCACACACCGGGCAGGCGCGCGACCTCCTCGTACGACAACAACCTCGCCTCCTGGACGATGAGCGGCGAGTACGGGCACAAGAAGGACCGGGACCGGAAGTGGTTCGCCGGGCAGTTCCTGTGGTCCGGCATCGACTACATCGGGGAGCCCACGCCGTACAACGTCTTCCCCGTCAAGGCGTCCTTCTTCGGGGCGGTCGACACGGCCGGCTTCCCCAAGGACATGTACCACCTCTTCCGCAGCCAGTGGGTGACCGAGCCGATGGTGCACCTGGTTCCCATGACCTGGAACCACGAGGCGGGGGACACCGTGGAGGTCTGGGCGTACGCGAACGTCCCGTCCGTCGAGCTGTTCCTCAACGGGAAGTCCCTGGGCGTCCGGGAGTTCGACACCAAGACGACGACCGACGGCCGCGCCTATCTGGAGACCACCGAGCCCAGCGGCGACGACAAGACCGTCACCGGTGGTCCCTACCCCGGCAGTTACACCAGTCCGAACGGCAGCGCAGGCAAGCTGCACCTCACCTGGAAGGTCCCGTTCGAGCCGGGGGAGCTTAAGGCGGTGGCCCGGCGGGACGGCAAGGCGGTCGCCACGGACGCCCTGCGCACGGCCGGTGCCCCGCACGCCGTAAGGCTCACCGCGGACCGCAAGTCGCTCGCCGCCGACGGCCGTTCACTGGTCTTCGTGACGGCCGACATCGTCGACGCCCACGGGGTGGTCGTGCCCGACGCCGAGCACCTCATCGCCTTCGACGTGTCCGGCGGTTCCCTGGCCGGGCTCGACAACGGCCGCGAGGAGAGCGCCGAGCGCTACCAGGCCAGCACGCGAACCGCCTTCCACGGCAAGGCCCTCGCGATCGTGCGGTCCGGCACCCGGGCGGGCAGGCTCGAGGTCACGGCACGCGTGGACGGTCTGCGCAAGGGCACCGCGACCGTGCGCACCACACCCGCGCACTCGGTCGCCCGCACCCCCGCCCCCGGCTTCCGGCCCGACTTCCCGGCGCCCCCGGACTACCCTCTCGCGGACGCGAGTTACTCCGGCCGCGCCGACACCCTCCCGGCCGCGATGCTCGACGGTGACCCGGCGACGGGCTGGTCCAACGCCTTCACGAAGTCGGCGACGGCGCTGCTGCCCGCCTTCGGCGGGGCCCGCCCGAAGGACTGGGTCTCGGTCGACCTCGGGCGCACGCGCACCCTCGACCGGGTCGCGGTCTCCTTCACCGTGGACGCGACGCACACACTGCCCGCCTCGGTCGAGGCCGCGGTGTGGGACGGCCGTGCGTATGTCCCGGTGGAGGGGGCGACGGTCGACTGGGCGACCGCGTCGGACGCCCCGACGGTGATCACTTTCGGGCCGGTGAGCGGTGCGGGGATCCGGCTGACGCTCACCAGCGCGTATCCCGGTGAGGCCAGGGGGGCGGTGCGCATCAGCCGCCTCGACGTGTAGGGGAGCCGCGTCGGTCCGGACGGGACATGTGAGGGGACACATGGCGGGAGATGACGCGTATTGGTCCCGGCCAGTCCCGTCCGGACCGTTGACGGGGTGTCATGTCTGGAACAGCATGGCCTGCGTCCGCAATTGGGAGCGCTCCCATCCCCTGTCCGGAGGACCCGACTTCCGAGGAGCCCGACATGAAACGACGCAGAACCGCCCTGCTCGCCGTGACGGCCCTTCTCGCGGCCGCGTTCACCGCACTGCCGTCCGGCCGGGCCGGGGCCGACGAGGCCGAGCAGATCAGGAACGGCACCTTCGACACCACCACCGACTCCTGGTGGACGACGGGCAACGTCACCGCGGGCCGCTCCGACGGGCGGCTGTGCGCCGATGTGCCAGGCGGCACCGCCAACCGCTGGGACGCGACCGTCGGGCAGAACGACATCACCCTGGTCAAGGGCGAGTCGTACAGGTTCGCCTTCAAGGCGTCGGGTTCGCCCGAGGGCAACGTGGTACGCGCGATCGTCGGGCTGCAGGTGTCGCCGTACGACACCTGGTACGAGGTCGGCCCGCAGCTGAGCGTCACCGGGGACGGCTACTCCTACACCTTCACCTCGCCCGTCGACACCGCCCGGGCACAGGTCGCCTTCCAGGTCGGCGGCGGCGCGGACGCCTGGCGGTTCTGCCTCGACGACGTCTCGCTCCTCGGCGGTGTCCCCCCGGAGGTCTACGAACCCGACACCGGGCCCCGGGTCAGGGTGAACCAGGTCGCCTATCTGCCCGCCGGTCCCAAGAACGCCACGCTGGTCACCGGCGCCACGACCAGGCTGCCCTGGCTGCTGAAGAACGCCGCCGGCACGACAGTCGCCCACGGCTGGACCGTGCCGCGCGGCACCGACGTGTCCTCCGGGCAGAACGTCCAGGCGAGCTCAGTAGGCGGAGGACGGGGTAGCGGAAAGGAAGTCACCAGAGCC
>NZ_JBHYKH010000415.1:0-8101 GCF_042741275.1 Streptomyces sp. NPDC058964 | reverse complement strand
CCCGTGCCGCCGGGTGTCCCGGCTTGTCCGTGCCCGTCGCGCCTGTTCGCGTCTGCCGCGGGATCAGCCGTTGGCGAGCGCGACCACCCGGTCGAGGGCGCCGTTGAACTTGTCGTGGTCCCCGACCGTCGGCCCGGACGAGGTGTACTGCCACATCGTGTAGTAGCTCCACCCGGCCGGCAGCGTCCCCGGATCCGACGCGTACCGCGCGATCCAGAGCGGGTTGTCCGAGGCGAAGCCGCCGTAGTTGCCGGTGCACTGGGTCCACCAGCTGGTGGCCGTGTAGATCACGGCGTCCCGGCCGGTCCGTGCCCGGTACGTGTTCAGGAAGTCGGCGATCCAGCTCACCATCGCGCCGGCCGACTTCCCGTAGCAGGCGGCGCCGTACGGGTTCCACTCGATGTCGAGGGCGCCGGGCAGGGTCTTGCCGTCCCTGGACCAGCCGCCGCCGTGGTCGGCGAAGTAGTTGGCCTGGGTCGCCCCGCTCGTCGTGTCCGGGGTCGCGAAGTGGTACGACCCGCGGATCATGCCGATGTTGTAGGAGCCGTTGTACTGCTGGGCGAAATACGGGTTCGTGTAGTAGGTGCCTTCCGTCGCCTTCGTGTACGCCCATCTGACCCCGCTGTTCCACAGGGTCGACCAGGCCACGTTGCCCTGATGGCCGGAGACGTCCACACCCTCGGTCTGGGTGACGTCACCGGTGGTGGGCGTGCCGTCCTGGCCGTCGTGGGCCAGGACGCCCATGCCCATGTGGGCCGAGCCGCGCGCGGGGGTGGTCGCGGCGTGGGCGGTGGAGAGGGGGAGAGTGAGGGAGAGCGCGGCCAGCAGCGCGGCCACGACGGCCGTGAGCGGGCGCGGGTGGACGGGACCGGGTCTGTGCACGGGCATGACGTGACTCCGAGGAGGGGGGAGGTGGGGGGAGGTGGGGGGACCGCGGATGACCTTTTGCCGTGGGCATGCCATTGATTGCCTGATAAAGAAGCTACGCACGTAGACAGGCAGGTGAAAAGGGGGTCCGGAGGCTGCCGTTGGTCTAAGCCTGCGAAATACTTACGGAGCTGCGGCGATGACGGCGTTTGGCAGAAACTTTCTGGACAGCGAAACCGAGCAGGGGTGCTGACGTGCACGAGGACGGAAACGGCGGCGGACATCGCGTCGCAGCCCAGGGGACACCGAGTGGTGCAGACCAGGAGTTCCTGGCCCTGGAACGCGAGTTGACGGTGCTGCTGCGCCGCGCCCGCGCAAACCAGGGGGAGATGGCCCGCGAGGTCCACCCCGACCTGGAGTCGGCCGCCTACGGCCTCCTGGTCCGCCTCGACGAGCACGGCCGCCAGCGTGCCACGGAGCTCGCCGGCTACATCGGCGTCGGCAAGGCCACCATGTCCCGCCAGCTGCGCGCACTGGAGGAGCTCGGCCTGGTCGCCCGCGAGCCGGACCCCGCGGACGGCCGCGCCTGGCTGGTGACCCTCACGGACGAGGGCCGCGGCCGGGTCGGAAAGGTCCGCGAGGCCCGCCGCGCCCGCTACGTCAGCCAGCTCGCCCACTGGGACCGGCGCGAGGTCGCGGAACTGGCCCGGCTGCTGCACGAGTTGAACGGGGTCATGGAGAAGTAGGGACCGCCCGCGAGCGGCGGGAGGCGACCCTCACAGCTCGACGTACGCCACCGTCGCGTCGTCGTGCGCCTTGCCGCGCCGCAGGAACGCGCGCTCCTCCCGGTCCGCCGACTCCAGGGCCCGTACACGGTCGACCAGGGCCCGCGCGCCCTCCTTCCGCACGAGGGTGAGGCAGTCCGCCCAGTCGCCCTCGCGGAACCTCTCCACCCAGCGGGTCGCCCCGTCGGTGAGCGCGGCCAGGGCGCGGACCTCGGCGCGCGGGAGGGCGCCCGTCACCGCGCGGGAGGCGACCGAGGGGTCGGCGGCGGCCGTGAAGAACCCGCCCTCCCTGTTGCGGACCGTGGCGTCGGCGACCGCGTCGCTCACCAGGGAGGCGCGGGGGAGGCGGGAGAGGCGGTCGTCCACGACGGGGGTGACCACTCCGCCGGGGGACTCCAGCAGCAGGACGGAGTCGGACAGGACCAGGTACTCGACCGTGTCCGCGGACCAGCGGGCCAGGACCACCGTTGCCTGGGGTGTGCGCGGGTGAGAAAGGTCACAGGTGGACACGTGTGCCTCCGCCGTACGGGCGATCGCCGCGGAGAGGATCTCCGTCGGCGTCAGATCTCGGCCGGAAACGGTCAGTTCGGTCAGAGCGCCGCCGAGCCGCGCGGTGAACCAGGGAACCGAATGGAGACAGCCCGTCGCGCCGTCCGGCGGGGTCACCCCGTCCAGGACGATCACACAACCCCCCTGCCCGGAGGCAGGTAGTCCGACACTGGCGAAGTCCTCGTTTGGGCGGGTCGCGGCGCCGGGCTCCGAAACGACTTCAGTACGCATTCGGCCAGTCTGCACGAGGCCTTCACAGCGTCCGCCAAAGGCTGGCAACCGTCGCGGAATTGCCACGGCCCCGCAGGTCAGGCGCCTGGTTTGGGAGGGAATGCCGCCCTCCGGACAGGCGTGGTGGCGAATCCTGTCAAAGCCTGCCGCCCGCGTCCAACCGGCCCGCCGGGAACCGCCCCCGCGCAGGCGCCGGGAACTTGCCCGCCAACTCCCCTCCGATGTTCACTCCTTCGGGTGGCCGGTCAGGTGATGCGCGACCACTGCCCACCGGCGCTGGGAGGGTCGGGGACCGATGGGGGTCCCTCCACGCGAGCGCAGCCGAGCGTGGGGGAGGGGTCACGCATTGCTCGGCGCCGTCATGACGGGGTGCCACCCTGGCCCATGGGTACACGAGTTCAGGAATGCGAGCATCGGTGCAGAAGAAGCGGCCTCGGGGCACAGGCAGGCAGACGGCCTCCGACGGGAGCGGCGAGCGCACCCCTATCGGCACCGGCCGTCCCACCCATGTGCGGAACCGGCTGATCGTCGCGGTGGCCGTGGTGGCCGCCGCCATCGCCGGGGCCGGAGCCCCCTCCGTCATAGCCGCCTCCGGGCAGCTGAGCGACTCCCAGGACCTGGTGACCCTGGCCGGGCGCACCCAGGACGCGCTCGCCCTCGCCCACTCGCTCGCCGACGAGCGCGACGAGGTCACCTCCTACGTCGCGGCCGGCCGCCCCAAGTCCAAGGCGCCCTCCGAGGAGCGCAGCGCCCGCGTCGACCGGCAGGTCGACGACCTGCGCGCCGCCTCCGACACGCCCGCCTGGCTGCGCGAGGACCTGGACGGCATCGCCGCCGTGCGCAGGTCAGCGCTCACCGGCAAGAGCACCGCGCTGGAGGCGCACCAGGCCTACTCCGCCACGATCGGCGAACTGCACCGCCTCGCCGAGAACCTGGCCGACCGGATGCCCGCACGGGCCGGCTCCGGCGCGCACGCGCTCGCCGAGCTGGACTCCGCCGTCCAGCAGTCCGCCGCCGCCCGCGGCCTGCTCCTCGCGGCCCTCGACGTGCCGAGCACCACGCAGACGGTCACCGACCCCGTCACCGGCCTGCCCTCCACGACCACCACCACCTCCGCGGCCGACAGGAAGCAGCGCGACGCCCTCAGCGCCGCCGCCCAGCAGGCCCGCCTGCGCTCCGCCGCCGCCCTCGCCGACTTCCGCGAGACCGCGCCCAGAACCGCGGTCGACTCGTACGACTCGACGGTCACCGGACCCGAGGTGAACTCCGCCGAGAAGTACCTCGCGGTCCTCACCGACCAGCCCACGCTCTCCGACGCCGACCTCGGCGTCAGCGTCAAGAAGCTGGACGCGGCCCTGTCCGCCCGCGTCGACCAGATGCGCGGCGCCGAGTCCGCCCTCTTCGACCACCGCACCAAGGACCTCGCGAAGCTCCGCGACGACGACGTCACCGCCTGGGAGCTCCGCATCGCCGTCCTCGGCGCCCTGATGCTCGTCGCCGTCGGCATCACGACCGCCATGGCCCGCACCCTGACCCGGCCGCTCTCGGTGCTGCGCCGCGGCTCGGCCCGTCTGGCCGAGGCCGAGAACCCGGCCGCCGAGGAACCCGTCAAGTTCACCGGCCGCAACGACGAGTTCGCCCAGGTCGTCCGCTCCGTCAACGCCCTGCACGCACACGCCGCCGCCCTCCACGAGCGCCTCGCCACCCTGGAGACCGACCGCAAGCACCTGGTCGGCCAGCGGCAGAAGATGGCCGACGCCCGCGAGGAACTCCGCACCGAACTCGCCGACTCCGTGGCCCAGCTGGAGCGGCTGCGCACCAGCATCGGCGGCACCTTCGTCAATCTCGCCCTGCGCACCCTCGGCCTCGTCGAGCGGCAGCTGGCCGTCATCGAGGGCCTGGAGGAGCGCGAGCAGGACCCCGAACGCCTCGCCACGCTCTTCAAGCTCGACCACTTCGCCACGGTCATGCGCCGGCACAGCGAGAACCTCCTGGTCCTCGCCGGTACCGAGCACGTCCAGCAGCACCACGGCCCGGTCCCCCTGGTGGACGTCGTACGGGCGGCGGTCAGCGAGATCGAGCGCTACGAGCGGGTCCGCATCGCCGCGCTCCCGCCGCACGCACACATCGCGGGCTTCGCCGCCGACGACCTCTCCCACCTGCTGGCCGAGCTCATGGAGAACGCCACCGCGTTCTCCCCGCCCGACGTGCCCGTCGAGGTCTCCGGCTGGCTGCTCGAGAGCGGCGAGGTCATGCTCTCCGTGCAGGACGAGGGCATCGGCATGACCGCCGAGCGCATGGTCCGCCTCAACTCCCGGCTCGCCGACTTCGACCCGGAGTCCCCCTACGACCAGGAGGGCGAGGAGGGTCTCGGCCTCGGCCTGTACGTGGTCGCGCGCCTCGCCCACCGCCACGGCACCCGCGTCCAGCTGCGCGAGCAGAAGCAGGGCGGCATCGCGGCGGTCGTGGTCCTTCCCGGCGCCCTGCTGGCCCAGGCCCCGGCGACGGCGGGCCCGCCGGCCGCGACGGTGCCCGGCGCCACCCACACCGTGACCCTGCCCGGCGCGGACGCGGAGGCCAACTCCAACGTCCTGCACGGCCGCGCGAAGGACGCCGACCCTCTGGTGGCGCTCGCGGAGAAGGCCGTGCGGGACGGGGGCGAGCCCGACGGCCGGACCTCGGACGGGCCGGCGGCCGCAGCGGAAACCGCCGTAACCGCCGTACCGGAGTCCGACGCACCGGAGACCGCCGAACCGCTGACGGCACCGGAGACTCCCGCCGAGACCACCATGGAGCTCCTCGTCCCGGAGCCCCCCGCCGACCCCTACGCCATCGGTCCCGACAGCCATGAGCGCGCGGCGGACGAGACCGGGGAACAGCTCACCACCAAGGGGCTCCCCAAGCGGACCCCGAAGATCACCGAGCAGGCCAGGGCCCCGCGCCAGCGGACCGGCTCCGTCGACGCCGAGGCCCTGCGCCGCAGGCTCGGCGGCTTCCGCCGGGGGGCGGAGGCCGGACGACGTGACGTCGAGGCCGAGATGGCCGAACAGACGGCCCAGAACCAGCGGCCGAGCACAGCAACAGCACAAGCCGAAGCCACGGGGGGCACAGTCGAGGAGGCAAGCAGTTGACCGCGCCCAGTACCTTCGGACTGAGCAGTGAAGCACGCAATCTGCACTGGCTGCTGACGAACCTCGTCGAGGAGGTGCCGGGCATCCAGTCGGTTGCCGTGGTCTCCTCCGACGGCCTGCTCCTGCTCTCCTCGGACCCCGGCCTAGCCCACGCGCGAACATCCTCGCGCGGGGGGACCCCCGCCGCCCAGGCCGGGGAAGCCCGCACCGAGAGGCGGACCGGCCCCCGCGGCTCCTCCGCCGACCTCGCCACCATCGTCTCCGGCATCGGCAGCCTCACCGTCGGCGCCGCCCGGCTGATGGAGTTCGGCGGGGTCAAGCACACGATGGTCGCCATGGACGAAGGCAGCCTCTTCGTGATGTCGATCAGCGACGGCTCGCTGCTCGGCGTGCACGGTTCCGCGGACTGCGACATGAGCGTCGTGGCGTACCACATGGCCCTCTTCGTCGGCCGGGCGGGCCACGTCCTGACACCCGAACTCCGCAACGAGCTCCGGAAATCCCTGGAGTCCCAGCCGGCGGGGAGCGCCCGATGAGCAACGCCCCGAAGAAGCAGCAGCTCCCCGTCCGCAGCGGTGACCGCAAACCCGCCCGCGTCCGCCCCTACTCGCTCACCGGCGGCCGTACCCGCTTCGGCCACGTCCTCCTCGTGGAGACGTTCGTGGCCAGCACGGCGGCCCTGGAGGCACCCGCGGGGCGCAAGGAACTGACGAATGGTTCCCTCAGCACCCGGGTCATGCCGGAGATGCGGGCCATCGTCGAACTGTGCCGCCGCATGCGTACGGTGGCCGAGATCGCCGCGCTGCTGAGGATGCCGCTCGGCGTGGTCCGCGTGCTCCTGAGCGACCTCGCGGACCAGGGAAAGATCCGTGTGTACGGAACCGGAACCGGCCACGGGGTGGGCCGCCCGGACCGCGCTCTGCTGGAAAGGGTGCTGAGTGGACTCCGTCGTCTCTGACGCCGTTCATGGCGTCGCTCCCCTCGTCGGTTCCGACGAACCCGACGAGGACCTGAAGTCCTGGCAGACGGACCGCACCCGTGCCCCGATAGCCACGAAGATAGTCGTGGCGGGCGGCTTCGGCGTCGGCAAGACCACGCTGGTCACCACCGTCTCGGAGATCACGCCCCTGCAGACCGAGGCGCTGATGACCGAGGCGAGCGAGGAGACCGACGACCTCACCGCCACGCCCGGCAAGCTGACCACCACCGTGGCCATGGACTTCGGCCGCATCACGCTCGACGACGACCTGGTGCTCTACCTGTTCGGCACACCGGGCCAGCAGCGGTTCTGGTTCATGTGGGACGACCTGGTGCGCGGTGCGATCGGCGCCGTCGTCCTGGCCGACACCCGCCGCCTGAAGGACTGCTTCCCCGCGCTGGACTACTTCGAGAGCTGCGGGCTGCCGTACGTCGTCGCGGTCAACCACTTCGACGGCAGCGAGCTGTTCGAACCGGAGGACGTCCGCGAAGCGTTGACGATCCCCGCGCACATACCTGTAATGATCATGGATGCGCGCCGCCGGATCTCGGTGATCGAGACCCTCCTGGCCCTCGTCGCCCACGCGCTCGAGGAAACCCCCGAGTAGCCCCCAAGCCGTAGGAGGCCCCACCCGCATGCGGAAGATACTCGTCGTCGGAGCCGGCCAGTCCGGTCTCCAGCTCGCCCTCGGACTCCAGTCGCACGGATACGAGGTCACCCTGATGTCGAACCGGACCGCGGACGAGATCCGCTCCGGCCGGGTCATGTCGACGCAGTGCATGTTCGACACGGCACTGCAGCACGAGCGCGATCTCCAGCTGAACTTCTGGGAGTCCCAGGCCCCGAAGATCGAGGGACTCGGCGTCTCGGTCGCCGCCCCCGGCTCGCACGACCCCGGTCCGACCCAGCGGGCGATCGACTGGGTGGGCAGGCTCGACGGGTACGCGCAGTCGGTGGACCAGCGGGTGAAGATGGCCGGCTGGATGGAGACCTTCGCCCAGCGCGGCGGTCAGCTCGTCATCCACGGCGCGGCCGTCTCCGACCTCGACTACTTCTCCCGCGCCTACGACCTGGTGCTGGTGTCGGCGGGCAAGGGCGAGCTCGTGTCCATGTTCGGCCGGGACGCCTCCCGCTCCCCGTACAGCGAGCCGCAGCGCGCGCTCGCGGTGGCGTACGTCCACGGCCTGGGCCCACGCCCGGAGCACCCGGAGTTCGACGCGGTCCGCTGCAACCTGGTCCCCGGCGTCGGCGAGCTGTTCGTCATGCCGACCCTGACCACGTCCGGCCGTGCGGACATCCTGTTCTGGGAGGGCATACCCGGTGGCCCGCTGGACGTCTTCAACGGCGTCAAGGACCCGGCCGAGCACCTCTCCCTGACCCTGGAACTCATGGAGAAGTTCACGCCCTGGGAGCACGAGCGGGCCAAGGGGGTCGAGCTGACGGACGCGGGCGGCACCCTCGCCGGCCGTTACGCGCCCACCGTCCGCAACCCCATCGGCCGCCTCCCCGGCGGCGGGGCCGCGGGGGGCGGGGGGGGGCCTGGTCTTGGCCCCCCACAC
>NZ_JBHYKH010000414.1:0-8126 GCF_042741275.1 Streptomyces sp. NPDC058964 | reverse complement strand
TGAACGGGGCTATCCAAGACGGCTCCGACGCCGTGATCACACCAGCCACACCAAGATCATCTCACCCCTGACCAGGGGTTACGGGACAGCCCTTAGGCGGAGGGGAGAGGCGCGAGTCTTCGGTCGCTGTCGCGGTTCTTCAGGGCCAGGTTTTCGTGGTAGAGGTTCGCGGTCACTGTCGCGAGGGCGTCAAGTTGCCATTGAGCTGCGTGATCGCGGCTCTCGCTTCGCGAAGCAGCAGCTGCGGACGGCCGAGTGCCGGCGGGGGCATGGCGGGAAGCGTCCAGGACGGTTGCAGCGACTTTTCCTCGGACCGCCTGGATGCGGCCCTAGGCGACCACTGCCGTCCGGCGGGCCAAGGCGCGTGCGCGTGGCGAGCGGCTGTGGGTGGCGAAGATGCTGTTCTGGGCCGACCACAGGTCCGACCGCGAGGCCGACCACGCCGGGCGCGACCCCCGACCACGGCGCCGGACGAGGCGTGTCCGAAGTGACCCGTAATTCGAACAAGTGATCTAATGTCGGTATGGACGTGACCGGCTTCCCCGACGACCTGGATGCAGACGCAAGCCGCCTGGAACGCCACCTACCAAGCACTCGCCGTACCCCGCCCACGCGACACCACCGCCCTGCGCCGCCGCCTGCTGCTCCTGTCCGTACGGCTGTGGTGGCACCCCTACTGGGAGATTGTCCCCTCGGTGCTGGCGGCACGGTCCGAGCTGCGCCACCTCGCCTGCGCCCACGGAGCCGTCCGGGCCGTGTGACCGGTCGCCCCGGTTGACCAGGAGCACGAGGTTGCGGCAAGGGTTGCGCCTATCTGTTGCGCTGGATGTTGCGCCAAGGGCTGCGGCTACTGTTGCGCGTCCCGCAGGTCCGTTCCCGTGTACGCGCAGGTCGCCACACCGTTTTGCCTTGGCCGGTCCGCTGACATCCCCGTTGCGGCTGCTCTGCCCATGTCCCTTGGCTGGAGTGAAGGAGGAAGGGACGGGCGGGATGGGCGGCGTGGCCGCGGCCGGGGGTCGGGGCGCGCTCAGCCGGTTGCGCGTCGGCCGGGGCCACCGCGCATAACCGCCGTCTAGCCCGGCGGCCGGACCGGGGGCTCCTTGGTCGGTCGGGCGCGTGCAGCGCTGCCGCTGGGTTCCCGGGTGACGCAACGCGGCGGTGTTCTGGTAGGACACGGGCTCGGGCGCGGCGGACGTGGCCCCCGGGCCCGGACCCGTGTACGGCGTCTCCGGCCGGTCGGCCGCCGCCGGGCTTAGGAGTTGTCTTCAAATGTCACGCCCACATCAGGAGCGAGGCGAGGGTGACGGCTGCCTGGTAGGACTCGGCGGTCTTGTCGTAGCGGGTTGCGATGCTGCGCCACTGCTTGAGGCGGTTGAAACACCGCTCCACCACGTTGCGGCGCTTGTAGAGCTACTTGTCGAAGGCTGGCGGGCGTCCGCCCCGGCTGCCGCGCCGGAGCCGGTTGCGAACCTGGTCGGACCGCTCGGGGATGGTGTGGCTGATACCGCGCCGTCGCAGCCAGGTGCGGATGGCTTTGGAGCTGTAGCCCTTGTCGCCCAGGACGTGGGCGGGTCTGATGCGGGGCCGTCCTGGGCCGATGCGGGGCACTCGTATCGCGTCCATCACGGCGGTGAACTGCGTGCAGTCGTTGGTGTTCCCGCCCGTGACCACGAAGGCGAGCGGGCGGCCGAAGGCGTCGCAGGCAAGGTGGATTTTGCTGGTCAGGCCGCCCCGGGAGCGTCCGAGTGCCGGTGGGCAGAGCCCCCTTTTCGGGCCCCGGCGGCATGCTGGTGGGCTCGCACGACGGTGGAGTCGACCGACACCAGCCAGTCGATGTCCCCGGCCGCGTCCGCCTTTGCCTGCGCGGCCCGCAACATCCGCTCGAAGGTCCCGTCCAGGGCCCACCGGCGGAAGCGGGTGTGCAGCGTCTGCCACGGCCCGTACCGCTCGGGCACATCCCGCCAGGCGGTGCCGGTGCGGAACTTCCACACGATCCCGTTGAGGACCCTTCGGTCGTCCAACCGCCTCCGGCCCCGCAAGGGCACAGGCAGCAGTGGCCGGACGAACTCCCACTCGGCATCGGACAGTTCATGGCGACGTATCACCCGACCATGATCCACCACTCAAGATCAATTGAAGACACGACCTAGGAGTAGGTCATCGGGCAGCCGTACCGCAGGGAGTATTGCGCGGCGCGCAGGTAGAGCGCCACGTAGAAGGCCGCGTCCCGGTCTTCGGCCCACGGTCCCGGCCGCACCCGGGCGGTCAGCTCGGCCTCGCCCTCGAGGAACCACAGGCTCAGTGCGAGGTTCTCGCCTGCCGGTATCGCGTCCAGGGGCAGTCCGACGGCACTGGCCAGCCGCTCGGCCAGGGCGAGCACCCGCGGGGCCCCGGCGACCGCTGTCTGTTCGCCGGAGTATGCGGTGCCGACGGGGAGCACGATCTCTTCCTCCAGCGTGAACGGCACCAGCACGCTCCAGTCGAGGAGGGCCGACAGCTCCGCGTCGGTCAGCCGCGTCCTGCACAGCGCCACGAAGCCGTCCATGGACGGGCTGACCTTCTCCTCGAACCAGCCCGGCGCCTTCCGTGCGGCCTGCTGCGGCTCGTAAGGGGGCAGCCCGCGCCGCTCGAGCTCGGTGTTCAGCGCGGTGGCGACGTCCCCGTACCCGTCCTCCCCCGGCTGCGACCAGTCCTGCGCGGCGACACTCACCAGATAGACACCCATGATTGCAACGTACCGGCCGCCACCGACAACGTCCCGGCTCCTCGTGACAAGTGGCGCGGCGGCCGCGCCCACCAGTTCAGCTGCGGTATCCGCGGTGGGTACCCACTCCCCATCGACCGAGAGAGAGGGCCGTCACATGGCAGAGGAGGCGAGGAGAATCCTCGCGCTGGTAGACCAGAACACGGGCGAAGCTACGTGCACATGTGCTTGCAGCAAGTCGATCCGATCCTGCAGCCGGATCGCTTAGCAATGTGGTAATGCTCTTCCTGGTAAGTGAGTCGATCTCCGAGTCTGATCCCTATGCGAGCAGGGTGAAGGCGTTGGACTCCAGCGAGCGCCCATGCCGCGGCCTGACCGGTCCGTGCGCTGCTGGCCTGGCAGTGACGTGGTGGCAGGACAACTGACACCCGCTGTCCAGCTGACAGGCGCCCCTTGGTGTCGTCGTGGCGGTTCAGCTTGTGCTTTTGGCCCGCGCACGGGCTTTGAGGAGCTGCCGCAGGCCGGTCAGCAGCCGCTCGTGGAAGACGGCGGGGGCCGCGGCTCCGGGAGCCGTCCGCAGCCGTTCGACGTGCCGCATCTGGTTCTGGATCCAGGGCACCTCCTCCCGGGCGAGCTGACGCTCGAACTCCGCCTCGTGCCCGCCGGCGGCGAGCGCTTGGAGCATCATGGCGCGCCGCTCGGGCTCGGGCGCGTCCGCCGCTCGCGGGTCGGTGACGAAGAGAGCGGTGTAATTCGGGTGGTCGGGCCACCACTGCGCCATCCAGCGCAGGGCGTGGTCGCGTACCGCGGGATCGCGATCGGCGGACGCGCAGCGGTACAGCAGCTCACGAACCTCTGGAAGGTGCGCACAGCACTCGGTTAGCCACTGGATGGCGGCCACCCGGAGTTCGGGATCCGGGCCATGTACCGCGTTTTCCAGAAGCACGGCCATCGCCGCAGGATCGCCGCCCCAGGTCGCGACGAGCACACGCATCGCGGTCTGCTGCAGGCTGATGTGGCGGGAGGACCGGCAGTAGTCGAGGAGGAAGTCCCGCGCCTCGGTGTCGAGGCTGTGGCCGATGGCGCGCAGAGCGGTCTCCGCGGCTGCTCCGAGGGGGGTGGGGGACGGCCCAGCCTTGTAGGCGGGCGCGAGGCCCACGGAGTCTCGCATCAGCAACCGAAGGTCCTCGGGATGGCTCCGTAACCACGAGGCCAGCGTCTCTCGGCCGCCGATCAGCTCTTGGTAGTCGAGCAGCGTGCTGAGCTTGTCGTACTGGCGACACCGCCAGGCCGCCATCGCCGTTCCCGCAGTCAGCTCGGAGCCGAACGTGGTGTCGTCTCTCCAGAAAGCGTCGACGGGGTAGCGCGGTGCGGGAAGCGGGCGCGCCCCGCCGCTCGCTTCCTCCGGGTCCGACACCAACTCGGCCCGCAGCTCCGCCGCCGTGGCCCGTACCGCGTCGAATACGTCATCCCGCGCCCGCCACTGCAGGAAGCGCGCTGTCTCGTCGTCCGGGTGGCGGCGCGCCAGGGAGCTCAGCGCCTCCTTGCGCGCGCCGGGTGCGGGATCGCCGACGGCGCGGGCCTGGAGGAACAGCCGCAGTTCCGCGGCCCCTTTGTGCTCGACGGGGCGGGCGCCCAGGGCCTGAAGGGCGGCGACGCGAACGATGATCTCGTCGTGCACGACACTGGTCTTGAGCGCCTCTGTGACGGTGGTGCTCGCTGGCCACCGTTCGCCCAGGACAGCGACGGCTCCGGCGCGGGCGTTCGTGGACCGGGCGAACCGCGTATACGCGATGACGGCGGGGAAGTTACGGTGCAGCGCGCCGGCGAGCTGGGCGGCGATGCGGGACTCGATGAACTGGCCCCATGTGTGGAACCAGGTCAGATAGCGGTCGCGACCCGCCCAGTTCTCACCGAAGGAGGCGAGTGAAGGGGCAAGGCTCTCGGCCGTGAGGTACGCATCGTCGAGAGGGAACTCCTCGAAGGCCTCGGCCGCCGCGCTCAGGTATTGGGTGATCCCGTCGACCACCGCGACGCTCTGGGTGCTCAGCGTCCCGATCTTCTTCACCTCGGCGAGTGCCCGGAGGGCGAGGACAAGCCGCTCCTTGCGGTCGGTGAAATGGGCTGGCCGGAGGAGGCTATCCACCAGCCTCCCGGTGTCCTGCTCCCGGAGCTGCCCGGCGAGCAGCAGGATCACCTCGTGCCAGGTGGTGTCCTCGGCCCTCGGCGCGAGGACCTCCGAGACGAGGGCTTCGGGGGTCCACTCCCGTTCGTGCTCGTAGCGGTGGATGATGTCTGCCGCGGCCAGGTACTCCAGGAACGTGCGGTGCACGAAGCCCCAGGCGCCCCCGCCGTACCGGGCGAGGATGAAGTTGCGCTCCCGGAGCTGCTGGATCATGGCGCGGGCGGCGCGGCGCGCGACGTCCGGGCGGACGTCGCAGAGCTGGAGGTACTGGCGGAAGACGTCCTCGATGTCCGCCTCGGGCACGTAGTTGCCCGAGATGCCGCCCGATCCCTCCTGCATTCTGCGGGCGAGGAGCCGCAGCATTTCCAGGCGTTCGGTCTGGCCGAGCAGGTCGAGGGCTTCGGCGACCGGCTCGGACAGCGGGGCCGTCAGATGCTTGGCGTCCCGGTCCCAGCGGGCGACGAGGACGGTGACGGCGTGCTGGTACACCCCGTGCCGGTCGCGGGGGAGGGTCTGCCGGCGGCCGAGGATGGCGAGGATGGTCAGCAGGAGCGGGTTCCCGGCCAGTTCGCGCACGGACCGCGAGTGAGCGACTGCGTCCTTGAACCGGGTGAGGAGCTGCTCGGTGAGCGCGGGCTGTCCGGGGCACGCCGTCTCGTACCACCGGCGCGCGAACTCGTGGATACGGGGGGTGTCCAGGTCCTGGATCATGTAGTGGGCGAACCCCGCTCCGTCCAGCGTCTGTCGCTGGTAGCCGATGACCCGGGAGGTGACGATCACCCGGCAGTGCTCGTGGTGGGCGGCGAACCCGGCGATGCGGCGGGCCGTCTCCGCCCGCAACTGCGGGTCGAAGATCTCGTCGAGCCCGTCGAAGACGAGGAGGACGCGTCCCTCGTCGAGAAGCTGGCTCAGAACGGGGAGTGGGAGGCCCATCCCTTCGGTGGTCCACAGGTGTGCGAGGAACTCCGCGAATGTCTGCTGTCGCCAGGCCGGTTGTGCGTAGTGCCGCAGCTCTACGATGAGGGGAATCCGGCCTGCGAGGCTGGCGAGGGCCCCGTCGGGACGGAGGCCGCTGGTCAGGGCGAGTGCGAGGTAGTGCGCGAGAGTGGACTTGCCGGCTCCTGGGTCGCCGAGGAGCACGACCCGCTGGCCCCTCGCCCGGACGAGGACGTCGAGCACGTGCTCGACGGGCTGCCGGCGGTACGCCTCTACGAGGGAGTCGAGCAGCTCCAGGTCGAGCCCCGGCGGCAGCTCCCCGTCCGCGGCCAGCTCCTTGCCCTTGAGGAGCTGGCCCATGAGTTCCCGGGAGAGTTCCACCGGCGGCGGGTCGGCCCGGACGGTCGGCACGACGAAGACCTCGCGCAGCTCGACGCTTGGCTGTGTGCTCTGGTCGTTGTCGGGGGTGAGGACCTCTAGGTCAAGACTTCCGTACGTCTCCCGGACACGGCGGGCGTAGGTTGCGAGCGCCCGGTCGGCGTCGGCGTCCCGATCGTCCTCGGCGGCGTCGCCCGGTCCGTCGTCCCGAGCGCCATCCCAGCTGTCCTCCCTGGCTGCTTCGAGGAGCGTGACGAGCTGCCGGTGCCGGTCCCGCCATAGCTCTCGGTCCACCAGGGAGCCCCTGATCGGATTGGAGGGTGGGGCGCAGTTGACGCACGCGTCGAGGACCGCCGTCACTACGTCCCAGTCAGGGGGCCTGACGAACTCGCCCTGCAGGAGCCGGTGAATGCTCGACTTGCTGAGGGGCCGGCCGCCGAGCGCCGGGTTCTGGGCGCTCGTCCGCTCCAGCTCCGCGGCGCTGGGCGTGCCCGCTGCCCGGTGCACCTCCCGGAGCCAGGCGGTGAACTGCTTCCGTACCTTGTCTCCCCGTTGAGACACCGCATCCTCCCCGGCGTCCCGGAACGTCCCGGGACGCTCCGCGTTCCGGCCCCAGCCTAGGCCGCGACCTGCGGCGACGAGG
This sequence comes from Streptomyces sp. NPDC058964, assembly GCF_042741275.1. Lineage (NCBI taxonomy): Bacteria > Bacillati > Actinomycetota > Actinomycetes > Kitasatosporales > Streptomycetaceae > Streptomyces > Streptomyces sp. NPDC058964. The sequence goes on along the minus strand of NZ_JBHYKH010000414.1, from coordinate 1,280 downwards.
TAGGTATCCCGATTTGCTCCGGCTTCCGCCACCGGCCGCCCGGCTAACGCAAGGTGCTCCCGTCACCGACGAATGAACGGAGCACACGATGACGCTGCACGACCTCCTCGACACCCTCGGCCCCGTAGGTTTGCTCGCCCTCTTCGGCATACTCATGGTCTTCGTGGGGGTGGTGCTGCCGACCATTTGGTCGCGCCACGCCTACCGACGGTCTGCGGCCCGCATGACCATGAACACCCTCCTTAAGGCGCTGCGTCGGCTCTACCCCTTCTAACGCCTCATCGACGAAACGTCCCCTGGTAGTGCTTGGACGGGTTCGTATCGGATGCGTATGGCGCGGTGGCAGGCGGGGCAGGTGCCGGTCCAGAAGCCGACGGGTGCCTGCATCTTCTCGCAGATGACCTGGTAGAGGCTCATTCCTCCGCCCGTGGCTGGCGACAGTGTTGCGCTGGCGCCCCGCCACGGCAGCCGTGATCCAGAATCAATCCAGGCCTGTGTTTTGAAGCATAACGAGACTCAGGGCCGCCTTGAGAGCGTCAGCTCGGATCATAGAGGGCGGCCAGTCGCGGTAGGCGTCGGCGCATCTCCTCAGCGTCGTCGAAGTCGAACGGCTCGCCCATGCCCTGGTCTCTGTCCGCCCCACCCGTGGCGTGCTCCTCGCGGTAGGCCTCCCATGCCTCCCAGAAACTGTCCTCGTCACCGGTCAGCTGCGCGTAGGCATGGCAGGAGACGAAGTTGAAGTCTTCGGTGAACACGACGTCCTGGTCGTGGGCGGCTGCTGCGGCACGGACAGCGGGATGTTCGGCGAGGACGTCAGGGGAGGCGGCCACGCGTTCGTACCAGTGGGGTCCGAGCGTGACCAGGCCGGCGGTGAAGTCGCTGAACCGGTCATCGGAGCAGCCGCCACCGATGAGGTAGGCGGCTGCCCATACGTCCCAACGGTGGACCGCATGGCGCAGCTGGGCGAAGCGGTATTCGAACGCGAGGATCTCTTCTGCAGTGCGGGCGGCGAGGTGAGCAGCGACCGCTGCCTCGAGCGGTTCGTCACTGTCCTTTGCGGTGTCGAGCACGCGCCAGAACGCTTCGGTGTCCATGAAGGGGAGTCTGCCAGCGCCCACACCCTTGCTGCCGCGAGGGCCGTAGGCCCGTTCCGCGCGCAGCGCGGGGGAGGCTGGAGCGCAGCGGAAGCCTCTGGCCGGGCGGAGCCCGGCACCGGACTGCAACGCAGGCCGGCCCCACTCCCGGAGCGCAGCGGAGGGAGTGTCAGTTCGCTTGCGAAG
>NZ_JBHYKH010000413.1:5134-8128 GCF_042741275.1 Streptomyces sp. NPDC058964 | reverse complement strand
CGGGGCGGGCGAGCGAGACACACCCTCCGCGCCCCCCCCCGCCACCGCCCCGCCCGGGGGGGCGGGGGCCCCCCCCCCCCCCCCCTTCGAGTGCCGCCGCCGCTAGCCCAGCAGGCCGCCCACCAGTCCGGGCTGCCCGGAGGACGTGCTGCCGCCGCCACTGCCGGTGCCGGTGCCGCCGGACGAGCCGCTGCCACCGGTGGCCGTGCCGCCGGTGCTGGGACCCGCGGTGGTGCTGGGGGCCTGGCCGGCCGGGGAGGTGTGCCGCGGCGGGGCCTGGCCCGCGGTGCCCTGGGTCTGGCTGGGCGCGCCACCGGCGGCGGAGCCCGACGACTGGGCCGCACCCGGGGCCGTCGCCGCGCCGGACGGACTGGCACCCGCCGTGACGCCGCCGGACGGCGGGGTGGAGGCCGCAGGGGCCTTGCTGTGCCGCTGGGCGGGCTCCTCCGGGAGCGCCGAGCCGGGCAGGTTGTTGCGCGGGGCCTCGCCGGGACCGGGCACGACCACTCGGCTGGAGTCGCGCACGGCGCCGCCCAGCAGGGAGCCGACGAGCAGGGTCAGGCCGACGGTGACGGCCGTGACGAGGGCACCGCGGCGCAGGACGAAGCGGCGCAGCTCCCAGATGTCGGAGCGCGGTCCGAGGGTGCGCCAGGCGCTGCCCGCGAGGCGGCCGTCGACGGAGTAGACGGGGGCGCCGGCGATGATCAGCGGGGACCAGGCGGCCAGGTAGATGATGTCGGGGGCGTCGTAGGCGGGGACGGTCTTCCAGCTGACGGTGACGATGAGCGCGGCCGAGAGCAGCGCGCCGAAGACCGCGGCGACCCGCTGCCAGCAGCCCAGGATCGTGAGGACGCCCACGACGACCTGGAGGAAGGCGATCACGAGCCCGGAGCCGACCGGGTGCTGGAGCGCGAACTGCCGCAGCGGTTCGGCGACTTCCCAGGGGTGCAGGGTGTTGAGCCACTTCACCATGGAGCCGCGCTTGCCGCCGTCGAAGTAGACGGGGTCGCAGAGCTTGCCCATGCCGGCGTAGATGGAGATGAAGCCGAGGAAGACGCGCAGGGGGAGCAGGACGACGCCGAGGTTCATCCGGCGGCCGGGGTAGTAGGCGTGCCGGGCCGGGTCGTCGCCGTGGCGCCTGCCCCGCCGTTCGGCGGCCGTCTCGGCCGGTTCCTCGAAGTCCTCGAACTCCTCATCGTCGTAGAGGGATTCGTCGTAGAGGGATTCGTCGTAGAGGGACTCGTCGTAGGAGGGTTCGTCGTAGGCGCTGCCCACGGTCCGCATGTGGGGCAGGAGCCGGGTCTCACCGGCGACGGGGGTGCGCTGGTGGCCGACGACGGGGGTCTCGACGGTCCGGTCGACGTCGTCGTAGCCGCCGTCGCCGTAACCGCCGTACCCGACACGGGGGATGACCTGGGTTGCCCCGGCGTCGACGGACGGCTCCTCCGGGTGGTGCACGCTGCCGCCCCGCACCGCCTGGAGCAGCCGGTGGGCGCCGGTGTCGTCGGGTTCGGACCTGCCGCTCCACACAACGGGGCGGCGCCGGGGCCCGGCCGTGCCCGCTCTGCCCGCCGCGCCGACGACCGGGACGCGGGCGGTGTCCTGGGGGTAGCTCAAGTGCCGTGCCACCCGCGGGGATTGGGCTCGCCGTGTCGAGGCGCCCAGCTGCACGCGGAAGCTCGCGTGATTGACGATGACCTGCGCCGGATCGCTCGGCACCTTCACCATGCTCAGCGCGGGAGCGTCGTCGAATCCCGACGAGCGGTCCCCCGTGGGTGTGCGGGGTGTTCTGGTGTCCACACTCATCTAACCGAGTGACGTGGAGTTAGGACACTGCTTTGACCGGTCGGATCTGTCCGGACCGCGTCAAGGTTGTCCCGGACGCCGGAATTGACCCGCACGGGTGAACTCACGGACGCGCGTTCAGGCGCGTCCGTGAGTCGCCGTCAGCCTCGGCGCCGAGCCGTCTCGTACAGGACGATCCCGGCCGCGACGCCGGCGTTGAGCGACTCCGCGCCACCGGGCATCGGGATCCGCACCCGGAAGTCGCACGTCTCGCCGACCAGTCGGGACAGACCCTTGCCCTCGCTGCCGACGACGATGACGACCGGACCCTCCAGGGCCTCCAGGTCGCCGAGTTCGGCATCTCCGTCGGCGGCGAGGCCGACGACCACGATCCCGGCCTTCTTGTACGCCTCCAGGGCGCGCGTCAGATTGGTCGCGCGGGCGACGGGCGTACGGGCCGCCGTACCGGCGGACGTCTTCCAGGCACCGGCGGTCATGCCGGCCGCGCGCCGCTCGGGAACGACGACACCGTGGCCGCCGAAGGCGGAGACGGAGCGGACGACGGCGCCGAGGTTGCGCGGGTCGGTCACCCCGTCGAGGGCGACGATCAGCGGGTCCTCGCCCTCGTCGTAGGCGGCGTCGGCGAGGTCCTCGGGGTGCGCGTACTCGTACGGCGGGACCTGGAGGACGAGGCCCTGGTGGTTGAGCCCGTTGGCCATGCGGTCGAGCTCGGGGCGCGGGGCCTCCATGAGGTTGATGCCCCCGCGCTCGGCGGCGAGCTGGAGTGCCTCGCGGACGCGCTCGTCGTTGTCGATGAACTGCTGGACGTAGAGGGTGCTCGCGGGCACGCCCTCGCGCAGCGCCTCTACGACCGGGTTGCGGCCGACGACCAGCTCGGAGGACGTCCTGCCGCCACCCCTGCGCTGCTGCGTACGCCCCTGGGCGCGACGCGCCTTCGCGTTCGCGGCGCGCTGCTTGGCGTGTCCCTTGCGCATCTCGGCGGGCGGGGTCGGCCCCTTGCCCTCCAGGCCCCGGCGCCGCTGGCCGCCGCTGCCGACCTGCGCGCCCTTCTTGCCGGACATGCGGCGGTTGTTCGCGGCCATGACCTACCTGTTCTGTGCGGAAGCGTGCGTACGTGTATATGCAGTGTGGGGGGCGGGGGGGCGCGGGGGGCGCGGGCCAGACACAGAGACAGCGCGCGCGCGCGCC
>NZ_JBHYKH010000413.1:0-5124 GCF_042741275.1 Streptomyces sp. NPDC058964 | reverse complement strand
CAACTCCCTGAGGGTTTGGGGGGTGTCGTGGGCTGTTGTTTATTGCCTGTGCGCCGCGCGACCGGGGGGGGGCCACAATCGATCATCGGACCGGCGGGTGCCTCAGCGTGGGCCGAGGCTCCAGCGCGGCCCCTGCGGGCTGTCCTCGATGACCAGGCCCGACTGGTTGAGCTGGTCTCGGATGGCGTCCGCGGTGGCCCAGTCCTTGCGGGCGCGGGCGGACTCGCGCTGGTCGAGGACGAGCCGTACGAGGCTGTCGACGACGCCGTGCAGGTCCTCGCCGCGGTCGCCGCTCTCGCCGGCCCAGTGCGGGTCGAGCGGGTCGAGACCGAGGACGCCGAGCATGGCGCGGACCTCGGCGAGGCGGGCCACGGCGGCTTCCTTGTCGTCGGCGGCGAGGGCGGAGTTGCCCTGCCGGACGGTGGTGTGCACGACGGCCAGGGCCTGTGGAACGCCCAGGTCGTCGTCCATGGCCTCGGCGAACGCGAGCGGCACCTCGGCGGCCGGCTCGACCCCGGCCTTCCCGGTCATCTCGGTGACGCGCTGCACGAAGCCCTCGATCCGGGCGAACGCCGACTCGGCCTCGCGCAGCGACTCCTCGCTGTACTCGATCATCGAGCGGTAGTGCGGGGTGCCCAGGTAGTAGCGCAGCACGATGGGCCGCCACTCCTTGACCATCTCGCTGACGAGCACCGAGTTGCCCAGCGACTTGGACATCTTGTCGCCGGCCATGGTGACCCAGGCGTTGTGCACCCAGTACTGGGCGAACTCGTCGCCGTAGGCCTTGGCCTGGGCGATCTCGTTCTCGTGGTGCGGGAAGATCAGGTCGAGACCGCCGCCGTGGATGTCGAAGGCGCTGCCCAGGTACTTGTGCGCCATGGCGGAGCACTCCAGGTGCCAGCCGGGCCGTCCGGGGCCCCACGGCGTCGGCCAGGTCGGTTCGCCGGGCTTGGCGGCCTTCCACATGGCGAAGTCGCGCGGGTCCCGCTTGCCCGTCTCGCCCTCGCCGGAGGGCTGGAGCAGGTTGTCGAGCTCCTGCCGGGACAGCTCGAGGTACCGCGGGAAGGAGCGCACGTCGAAGTAGACGTTGCCGTCCGACTCGTAGGCGTGGCCGCGCTCGATGAGCCCCTGCATCATCTCGATCATCTCGGGCACATGGCCGGTGGCACGCGGCTCGTACGTCGGCGGCAGGCAGCCCAGTGCCGTGTAACCGTCGTTGAACGCGCGCTCGTTCTCGTACCCGATCGACCACCACGGGCGGCCCTGGTCGGCCGCCTTGTTGATGATCTTGTCGTCGATGTCGGTGACGTTCCTGACGAACGTCACCTCATAGCCGCGGTACGCGAACCAGCGGCGCATGATGTCGAAGTTGAGGCCCGAGCGGATGTGCCCGATGTGCGGTGCGGACTGCACGGTGGCGCCACACAGGTAGATCGAGACACAACCCGGCGTGAGCGGGGTGAAGTCACGGATCTGCCGGGCGTTGGTGTCGTACAGCCGAATAGTCACCACTCCAGAGTAGTGGGCGCGGGGCAGTGCCTTGCGACCTTCCCCCCAGGGGCCATGAATTCGTGACGTCCGCCTCCGGCGGTTCGGCGGTCCGCTGTGCCGGTGAGTCCTGGCTCGCGTTCCCGGGGGCTGCCGCCCCCGGACACCGGCTTCGGCCTGTGGGGCCTCGTCCTCAGACGCCGGACGGGCTGGACACGCGGACGACCAGGGCGGTGGCCACCGCCATCAGGCCCTCGCCCCGGCCCGGGAATCCCAGTCCGTCCGTCGTGGCCCCGGACACCGAGACCGGTGCGCCGGCGGCCTCGGAGAGGAGCTTCTGGGCCTCGTCCCGGCGCTTGCCGATCTTGGGGCGAGGCCCGACGACCTGGACCGCGACGTTGCCGATGCGGAAGCCCGCCGCACGGACGATCCGGGCCGCCTCCGTGAGCAGGGTGACACCGGAGGCGCCCGACCACTCGGGACGCCCGGTGCCGAAGTGCTGTCCCAGGTCACCGAGGCCGGCCGCGGAGAACAGCGCGTTGCAGGCGGCGTGGGCGACGACGTCCGCGTCGGAGTGCCCGGCCAGTCCCGGACCCTCGCCCTCCCACTTCAGGCCGGCGCACCACAGCTCGCGGCCCTCCTCGAAGGCGTGGATGTCGGTGCCGATGCCGACCTGGGGCAGTACCAGGGGGGCCTCAGAAGCCATCGTTCAGCCTCCTGCGGGCCAGAACCGCCTCCGCGAGGACCAGGTCCAGCGGGCGGGTGACCTTGAAGGCCTCCTCGTGGCCGGGGACCACCACGACCCGCTCCCCCAGCTGCTCGACCATGCTCGCGTCGTCGGTGACGTCGTCGGTGACGGTCTCGTGGGCCCGTACCAGCGTCTCCCGGTCGAAACCCTGGGGCGTCTGCACGGCGCGCAGCCGGGCCCGCTCGGGCGTGGCCACGACCGGCTCGGGAGCGCCGGCGACGGCCGCGGGCTCGACCTCCTTGACGGTGTCGGCGAGCGGCAGCGCGGGGACGACGGCGACGGCCCCGTCCCGGACCGCCTCGATCACCGCGTCGACCGTGTCCACGGGCACGAGCGGCCGGGCCGCGTCGTGCACCAGGACGATGCCGTAGTCGGGCGGGAGCGCGTCCAGGCCGAGCTTCACCGACTCCTGGCGGGTCTCGCCGCCGGGTACCACCAGGAAGTCGGTGCGTTCGGGCAGCGCGTGCGCGTCGAGCAGCGATTTGACCTCCGCGGCGCCGTCGGACGGGGCCACGACGACCACCAGGGAGACGGCACGGGACGCGGCGAGCGCGTGCACCGCGTGGATGAGCATGGGGGTGCCGTTCAGCGCGCGGAGCGCCTTGGGGGCGCCCGGACCGAGGCGTACGCCCCGGCCGGCGGCCGGAATCACCGCGGCCGTACGCAGCTCCGCGGGCGAAGGGCGCGAATCGTCAGACATCGGTTCCTGTCAGGTTTGTGTGCTCGGCCTACGTGGGTATGGCCTGGGAAGTGCCGGGCGCGACGCCTTGACCGGACCCTTCCGTGACACCGGTCGAGCCAGCTGCCCGGGCCCGGCACGCCAAGTATCGGGGGGATGTCCCCGCGACTTGACACTTGATCGTCCTGATAGTCGATAGGCGTAACGGCATCCGGGTACGGACATGCCGCAGCGCCCGGCGACAGCATTCACGTCATCGGGCACCGCGGCATTTCACCGTGCTGAGCTGAGCGGGCGCAGCCGGTTTCGCGTCAGGACGCGAGAACCTCGTCGAGCAGGGCTTCGGCCTTGTCCTCGTTGGTGTTCTCCGCGAGAGCGAGCTCGCTCACCAGGATCTGGCGAGCCTTGGCGAGCATGCGCTTCTCACCGGCGGAGAGTCCACGCTCGCGCTCGCGACGCCACAGGTCACGCACTACTTCCGCGACCTTGATGACATCGCCGGAGGCGAGCTTCTCCAGATTTGCCTTGTATCGACGCGACCAGTTCGTGGGCTCCTCGGCGTACGGCGCGCGCAGCACCTCGAAGACCCGGTCCAGTCCGTCCTGACCGACCACATCACGCACGCCCACGAACTCAGCATTGTCCGCTGGCACACGCACCGTCAGGTCACCCTGGGCGACCTTCAGCACCAAGTAGGTCTTGTCCACGCCTTTGATCTGACGAGTTTCGATGGCCTCGATCAGCGCGGCCCCGTGATGGGGATAGACCACGGTGTCGCCAACCTTGAACGTCATGTGACAGGTACCCCTTCCGTGGCTATCCAGGGTAACACGGATACGGCGTCTTCTGAATGGCGTTTTCGCAGGTCAGGGCATATCTCGGGGCTTGACAACAGCAACAGGAACGTGCTTCGGAAGGGCAGCGGAAGCAGGTATTCGCAGGTCGGAGCGGCTCTCCGGGCGGGGTGAAACGCGTACGTTACACACATCCGGAGGCCCCTCCAAGTGGACGAACGTCCGCATTTGTCCGGTCCCAAGCGTGCGACTTCCGCTACTCCGTTCGGTGGGCCGGAGTCGGGTACGAGACTTTCCGGAATTGATCACCGGCATCCGGCTGAGCGGTACGTGATCAATATCCGGGGCGGCCGCGCATTCCTTCACGGAAATTTTGCGGGGCGCCTTATGTGAATGACGGACGAGCGCGGAGGGCAAAGTGACTCGGGAGTCACTTGGGGGTCCGGGTACCCCCTGCACGAGCGAAGCCTGTGCGGTTGGGGAGGGTCGGGTGCGGCCGCGCCGGAACGGCTCGGTAACCTAAGGCCGCTGACAGACACTTAGGGTGGCTTTATAAGGGAGCCGCCCGTGCGTTCAAGGAGTTGCCGCCGCCGTGAGCAGCAGCCTTCGACGCGGCGCCCTCGCCGCCTCCGCCATCGCCTTCTCGATCGCCTCGCTCGCCGCCTGCGCCGCCGGCACCGACTCCCAGACGCTGCAGGTCAAGCCGGACAACGCGGCGACCAGCGTGGGCACCATCAAGGTGCAGAACGCGACCGTCATCACCCAGCCGGACCTGACGTCCACCGGCCCGGCCGTGATCTCCGCGACCATCTTCAACACCGGTACCACCCCGCAGACCCTCCAGTCGCTCGTGGTCCCCGGCACCGGCAAGACGGCCACGCTCTCCCCCGCGAAGGGCGGCTCCCTCACCATCCAGCCCGGCGGCTCGCTGATCATCGGCGGCAAGGACAACGCCTCCGCCGTGCTGGCGAGCAGCCGGGAGGCGGTGCAGGACGGCAACGCCCAGAAGATCACCTTCACGTTCAGCAAGACCGGTGACGTGAGCCTGCGCGCCTTCGTCGTCCCGGCCGAGCACTACTTCACCAAGTGGGGCCCGAGCGAGGTCCCGTCGGCGTCGGCGACGCCGGCCGCGGGCGCAACGGCCTCCAAGAGCGCCAAGCCGGGCAAGCACGGCGCCTCGGCCTCCGCGACCTCCAAGGCGACCGGGGCCGCGACCACCGGCGCGACCCCGAGCGACTCGGCGTCGGCGTCGACCACGGCTTCCGGCAACTGACCGCCGTACGGCCGCGGCGTCATGACTGAAGGGCGGGCCCCCCCCGGGGGGGCGCCCCGCACACCGTCGGGGTGGGGGGGCCCGGCCCCCCCGCCCCCCCCCCGGGCCCCCCGCGCCCCCCGGGACGCGGGGACAATTTTTA
>NZ_JBHYKH010000412.1:0-8166 GCF_042741275.1 Streptomyces sp. NPDC058964 | reverse complement strand
GCCGAGAACCCCGACAGCCGGTCCGTCAGCCGGTGCCGCGCGGTCAGGAAGATGACGGGGGAGAGGAAACCGTTCGCCCGCATCGCCTGGCAGACGTCCCGGCCGTCCGCGTCGGGCAGCCCGACGTCCAGCACCGCGGCGGCCACGTCGGCCGTCGCCAGCCGCAGGGCCGTGGCGCCGTCGGCTGCGGACACCGTGTCGAAGTTCTCGTCGTGCAGGCCGCGCCGCAGGACGTCACGCAGGGCGTGATCGTCCTCGACGACCAGGATCTTGGGGCGCATGGTCCTCCACCGGCGCGTCGGCCGGGCTCGTGTTGTCGGTCGTGCCGTTGACGAGTCGTGCGGGCAGCCACCAGGCCGCAGCGCACAGGCAGACTCCTAGCCAGCCGACGGCGAACAGCCAGCCGCCCAGCACATCGGTGAACCAGTGCACTCCGAGAAAGACACGGGTCAGCCCGACGAGTGCGCCCCAGCAGCCCACGGCGAGGCAGAGCGGTGTCCGGCCGCGTGGGGCGCGCACGCACATCGCGAGGATCACCAGTCCGGCCGTCAGGGCGGCCGTGGTGGTGTGCCCGGACGGGAACGACCAGCCCGAGGCGTGCGTCTGCCAGTCGGCTTTCGACGGGCGGGCCCTGGCGACCAGTTCCATCACGCCGTACCGCACGGCCTGGCCGGTCGCGAGGCAGCAGCAGCCCAGCAGCGCCGCGACCAGCCGCTGCCGTGCCGTGCGTCCGGCGAGCAGCCCGGCCAGTGCGACCAGGACGTACGGCAGGACCCCCGTGCCGGTCGCGGTCAACCCGCGGGCCACGGCCACCGCGATGCCCGGCCGGTGGCCGAGAGACCAGGACAGCAGCGCGTCGTCCGGATACGGCCGGGTGCCGTGGCCGCCGACCACGACCATGGTCAGCACCCCGAACGCCGTCCAGGCACCGAGTGCGACGCTGCCCGCGAGTTCCGTGACGCCCTTGCGGTTCATGGCGCCGGCACCGGACGCAGCCGGGTCCTGGACAGCCGTCCGGCCCGATTTCCCGGCCGATGGCACAGCACCCACATCGACTCGAAGGCCACGGCCGGCCCGTACCCGGCAGACGCCGTCACCGTCGCGTCCGGCCGCGCGGGGGAGCGGAGCGCCGGATGCACGACGTCCTGGTACACCTCCGCGTCGATCGACGAACCCCGCAGCGCGAGCATCATCCGCGGGCCTCCTTCGCGGCTTTGCGGGAGCGCAGCACCTCGACGGCGATCGGGAGCAGCGACACGACCACGATCAGCGCGATCACCGGCAGCAGATACGTGTCGATGCCGCGGACCGAGGAGCCGAGCGCGTACCCGGCGAGGGTCAGTCCGACGCTCCACACGAGGCCGCCGGTCACCTGCCACAGGGTGAACGTCCGGGCCGGTACGCCGAGTGCCCCGGCCATCGGGTTGAGTACCGTCCGCACCACGGGCACGAAGCGGGCCAGCACGATCGCCTTCGCCTGTCCGTACCGGTCGAGGAGTTCCTCGGCGCGTCGCGCGCCCTCGTGCAGCCGGGCCGAGCGGCTTCGCGCGAGCAGGGCTCCGCCCGCCTTCCGGCCCAGCAGATATCCGCACTGCGAGCCCGCCAGGGCGCCCACCGCGGCCGCGACCAGCAGCGGCGCGAGCGAAAGCCGTACGCTCCCGTCGGCCGTCTTGGTGCACAGCAGGCCCGCCGTGAACAGCAGCGAGTCACCGGGCAGGAAGAAACCGATCAGCAGCCCGGTCTCGGCGAACATCACCACGCCGACGCCCAGCACGCCGAAGGCGGCCAGCAGCGAGTGGGCGTCCAGCACGTTGACGGCGAGCTGCGACGACAGGTGTGGGGGAGTGGTCATCGTCGCGGGCCCTCCGGTTCCGTGCGTCCCGACTACAGATCTGTAGACGGTCTACCGAACTGTAGACGAACAACAGCAGCGCGTCGTTCCCGGGCCGGCGCGCGGCTTTGCCGCCTCGTTGCCGCCTCATGGCCGACCGACTGCACGGGTGTGTCGGCATGGCCGGCCTGAAGTCCCCGGGCTTTCCCCGTCCGTGACCAAGGCCGACCGATGCCTTTACCCGTCATTACTGCAACTGGGTTGCAAGTACGGAAGGATGGCACAAGGCTGCGTATCGCGGCCGCTCGTGCCGAACCGAAGGAAAGACCCTGCCCATGACGGCCGTCCCTGGCTCCGCTCCGTCCCTCCCCGCACAGCCCGAGACGAAGCGCTCGGCCTGGCACCGCGTGCGCAGCTCGATGACGCGGCAGGAGTGGGTCAGGGTCGGCGCGATGGCCGCCTTCGTGCTGGCGCTGCACATCATCGGCTGGTTCACGCTGGTGGCCATCGTCGCGCCCGAGCACTACAGCATCGGCACGAAGTCCTTCGGCATCGGCATCGGCGTGACCGCTTACACCCTGGGCATGCGGCACGCGTTCGACGCGGACCACATCGCGGCGATCGACAACACCACCCGCAAACTGATGGGTGAGGGACAGCGCCCGCTGTCGGTCGGCTTCTGGTTCTCGCTCGGCCACTCCAGCATCGTCTTCGGCCTCTCCCTCCTGCTGTCCTTCGGGGTGAAGGCCCTGGCCGGTCCGGTCCGGGACGACGACTCCCGTCTGCACGACGTGACCGGCCTGATCGGTACGACCGTCTCCGGCACCTTCCTCTACCTCATCGCCGGTATCAACCTCGTGATTCTCGCCGGGATCTGGAAGGTCTTCCGGGGGATGCGCTCGGGCGACTTCGACGAGGCCGCCCTGGAGGAGCACCTCAACAACCGCGGCTTCATGAACCGCCTCCTCGGCCGGGTCATGGGCTCGGTCACCAAGCCCTGGCAGATGTACCCCCTGGGCCTGCTTTTCGGCCTCGGCTTCGACACGGCGACGGAGATCGCGCTGCTGGTGCTGGCCGGTTCGGGAGCCGCCTCGGGCCTGCCCTGGTACGCGATCCTCTGCCTGCCCGTCCTCTTCGCGGCGGGCATGTCGCTGCTCGACACCATCGACGGCTCGTTCATGAACTTCGCCTACGGCTGGGCGTTCTCCAAGCCGGTGCGCAAGGTCTACTACAACCTCACCATCACCGGCTTGTCCGTCGCCGTCGCGCTGCTCATCGGCACGGTCGAACTCCTCGGCCTGCTGGCCGACAAGCTCGACCTGCACGGACCGTTCTGGGACTGGATCGGCGGCCTGGACCTCAACGTCATCGGCTTCGTCGTCGTCGGCCTGTTCTTCGCCACCTGGGCCGTGGCCCTGCTGGTGTGGAAGGTGGGCCGCATCGTGGAGATGTGGCCGGCCGGGCTCGCCCGGCCCGCCGAGCAGGGCGCCGAGTAGCACGGCCTCACTCCCGCAGCCGCAGATCCTGCCGCCACTTCACCAGCTGCTTCTCCGGATCCCCGGTGTAGGACCACGGAGTACGCGTCGCCCGGCGGCCCTGCACACGCAGCAGCGCGGCCGCGATGTCGGCCGTGCCCGCCAGACAGGCGGCGTGGGTCAGGTAGTTCAGGTCGCGCAGCTCACCCGGGGCGACGGGCGCGTCCCCGCGGCCCGCGATCCAGCGCTGCCAGGTGCGGCGCACGTCGCTGACGGCGCCGTCGTGGTTCCAGTGCTGGCCCAGGCCCATGGCGGTGTGCTGTCCCTGCGCGCCGTCGAGGGCGTACCGGTACTCCTCGACCCGGGCGTACTGCACCAGGACCGGCAGCCCGCAGCCGGGCGGGGCGACCCCGGCCGCGTCACGGGCGAAGTCGTACATCAGGCCGTGGGTGCCGTGCCAGCGTGAGGAGTAGTAGTGCAGCACCTGGAGGTGGCCCTCCACGCTGTAGGGGTCGCGCCGGTGCAACTCGTCCCACCAGCGCGCCAGTTCCTGCCGGCGCACCCCCGTCGGGTACAGGCGTGCCACCGAGATCAGGGAGATCCAGGGCGTGGGGTCCTGCGGCCACGCCTCGGTGGCCTGCAGACAGGCCAGCACCGCGGTGTCGATACGGTTCCGGTCGATCGGGACGCCCCGCCCCGCGGCGATGGCCAGGGTGAACGCCCGGGCCGTCTCCGTCGCCGCCCGCAGCACCAGCGCGTCGGCGCTGCGGGGTTCGGCGGCCAGCCAGGACTCCACCGTCGAACTGCCCGCGCACGCCTGGGCGAGCTGCCGCATCCGATGGCCCCGGGACAGCCAGTCGGTGCCGGTGGCCCGCAGGAGTTCGCGCAGGCCCTGCCAGCGGCCGATCACGATGTCGTGACGGGCGGAGGTGAGGGAAGAGTCCCCGCAGTCGGGATCGAAGTCGGGCGTGAAGCGGTCTCGCGACATCAGGCCCTTCCTCAGAAGTCGGTGGGGAGACCCTCGTGGGCACCGGCCCGCGCAGCCGTCCGGTCGTCGGGGACGTATTCGGCCTCGACGGTACGGGTGGCGTCGAGCTTGGCGGGCCGGTAGTAGTCGCTGCCCTGCTTCCAGTACCAGAACATCGGGATGAGCCCGACGGCCAGACCGCCGACGCCGATCGCGATCGCGGCGGCGCTCAGCTCGCCCAGGGACTCGACGAAGATCCAGAACATGAACAGGGCGCCGAACAGCGGCCACAGCCCGCCGAGGACGAGGTTGCCCACGGACCTCAGCAGCATCTTGCGGTAGGCGACGACCACCGCGAGGCCCGCCAGCCCGTAGTAGACGGCGATCTGCAGCCCGATCGCGGAGATGGCGTCGGAGAGGATGTCGCCCACCGTGCCCAGCGCGTTGGAGGCGATGAACATCACCAGCGCCACGCCGCCGACCACGGCGATCGCGACCCACGGCGTGTTCCAGGTGCGGTGCACCCGGCCCAGCGCGGACGGCATCGTACGGTCCCGGCCCATCGCGAACAGCGAGCGCGTGACCTGGATGAGCGTGGTCTCCAAAGTCGCGATGGTGGACAGCATCACGGCCACGATCAGGAGCTTGCCGCCCCAGCCGGGCCAGACCTCCTCGCCGAGCACGGCCAGGACGTTGGCGTCGTTCTCCTCGATCTGCTTCGACGACAGGATCACGTTCACCGCGATGGTGAACACCTCGAAGAGGAGGAAGACGACGCCCACGCCGATCAGACCCGCGAGTCCGGTCGTGCGGCGGCTGTTGCGGGTCTCCTCGCTGAGGTTGCTGGTGACGTCCCAGCCCCAGTAGTAGAACGCGGCGACCAGCGCGCCCGACGCGAAACCGGCCACGCCGTCGAAGTGCGAGAAGCCCAGCCACGACCAGTCGAAGGCACGGGCGTTGCCGGTGTGGAAGAGCGCCAGCACCGCGAACAGCCCCAGGACGGCGAGTTCCACGCCGGACATGAGCAACTGCGCGCGGACGGTCAGCCGGGCGCCGCCGAGGACGACACCGAGCATCACGATGAACCACGCGGCGCCGATCACCGTGGACAGGGCCGTGTTGTCGGCGAGGTTCTCGTCGAACAGGGCGAGGGTCATCGAACCGGCCGGCAGCGAACCGGCCACCATGAAGATGGTCGCGGAAACCACCAGTGCCCAGCCGCTGACGAAGCCCAGGAACGGGTGCAGAGTGCGCCCGACCCATGAGTAACTGGCGCCCGCGTTCACGTCGATCCGGCCGAGGTAACTGAAGGCCAGAGCGATGCCGAGCATGGGTATCGCGCAGTAGAGCAGCGCCGCCGGACTGGCCAGCCCCACCGTACCGACCAGGACCGCCGTCGTCGCGGCCAGCGAGTACGCCGGCGCGCTGCCCGCGACGGCCATGACCACCGTGTCGAACGTGCCGAGAGCGTTGGCCTGCAGCCCTCTGCCCCTGTTGTTGCCCATGGTTGTGCTGCTTTCCGGTCGTGCACGCGTACGGGCGGCCTGGCCCGAAGGCGTACGAGTGGGGGGTGCGGGACCCGCCTCGAACCCGTAGAGGGATGGCCTCGGGTCGGGGGCCGGCCAGGAGATGGAAAGGGCAGAATCCGAAAGCCCTGCGTCGACAGTCGGTCACGCCGTGTGTGGGTGTGATGATAGCGGCACTCATTCGCCTTTCAAGATTGACCAGCCGGTAAATCTCACCCGCTCGGCAGGGCCCCCAACTCCCGCGCCCGGCAGGGCCCATTGCCTGCTCCGGTCAGTCCTCCAGCCGGTCGATCTGCCGCAGCTTGTTGGTGGCGTCGAGGGCCGCGACCTTGTACGACTCCGCCAGCGTCGGGTAGTTGAACACGGCGTCCACCAGGTAGTCGACCGTACCGCCGCAGCCCATCACCGACTGCCCGATGTGAATGAGCTCGGTCGCGCCCGTGCCGAAGCAGTGCACGCCGAGCAGCGTGCGGTCCTCGGGGGAGACCAGCAGCTTGAGCATGCCGTGCGAGTCGCCGATGATCTGCCCCCGGGCCAGCTCCCGGTAGCGGGCGATGCCCACCTCGAACGGCACGCAGTCCTCGGTGAGTTGGTCCTCGGTACGGCCGACGAAACTGATCTCCGGGATGGTGTAGATGCCGATCGGCTGCAGGTTGTGCATGCGTCCGACGGGCTCCCCGCAGGCGTGATACGCGGCCGACCGGCCCTGTTCCATCGAGGTCGCCGCGAGCGCGGGGAAACCGATGACGTCGCCGACGGCGTAGATGTGCGGCACCTCGGTGCGGTAGTGCTCGTCCACCCGGATGCGGCCGCGCGGATCCGCGGACAGACCGGCCTTGGCCAGGTCGAGTTCGTCGGTGAGACCCTGGCGTCCCGCGGAGTACATGACCGCGTCGGCGGGGATCTTCTTCCCGCTCTCCAGGACGGTCAGCGTGCCGCGCGGATGGCGTTCGACGGCGGCGACGGTCTCCCCGAAGCGGAAGGTGACCGCGAGATCCCGCAGGTGGTACTTGAGCGACTCGATGACCTCGACGTCACACATGTCCAGCATCCCCGGGCGCTTCTCGACCACCGTCACCTTGCTGCCCAGCGCGGCGAACATGGAGGCGTACTCCATGCCGATCACCCCGGCGCCGACGATGACCATGGAGCGCGGCACCCGTTCCAGGGTGAGCACGTTGTCCGAGTCCATGATCGTCCGCCCGTCGAACTCGACGGTGTCGGGCCGGGCGGGCCGGGTGCCGGTGGCGATGACGATGTGCTCCGCGCTCAACACCCGCTCGTGGCCGTTCAGCTCGCGCAGGGCGACGGTGTGCGGGTCGACGAACCGGCCCGTGCCGGCGTGCAGCGAGACGTGGTTGCGGGACAGCTGGCTGCGGATGACGTCGACCTCCCGGCCGACCACGTGCTGGGTGCGCGAGGTCAGGTCCGAGACGGTGATGTCCTCCTTCAGGCGGTAGCTCTGCCCGTACAGATCGCGCTGGGTGAGACCGGTGAGGTACAGCACCGCCTCGCGCAGGGTCTTGGAGGGGATGGTGCCGGTGTGGATGGAGACCCCGCCGACCATGTCGGGGCGGTCGACGACGGCGACCCGGCGGCCGAGCTTGGCGGCCGCGATGGCGGCCTTCTGCCCGCCGGGGCCGGATCCGATGACGAGCATGTCGAAGTCGAAGTCGGGCATCACCGGAGTGTGGCAGCCCGTGGCCGTTCTCCGGAAGGGTGAACGGGAAACCGTCGCCGACAGCGGAACTCCGGTTGCGGCCCCGGGATTTGCCGGACCCGTACGCCCTCCTCGCCGTAGCCGCCCCGTAGAGGGACAATACGGGCATGGGGCGTCGACTCGGTGACGTGAGCGCACCTGCCCGGCTGGCCGGTCCCGACGAGGGCATCGGCCCGGACGAACTCGCGCTCGCCGCCCGCAACCACGGACTTCCGCTGGAGGCCCTGCGCCACGACGTCACCCCGCCCGGCCTGCACTACGTCCTCGTCCACTACGACATCCCGTACGTCCCCGACGACACCGCCTGGCGCCTGACGGTGGACGGCCTGGTCCGCCGCCCCCTGCACTTCGACCTGGCCGGCCTGCGGGCGTTCCCGCCGGTCACCACGCGTGTGACGCTGGAGTGCGCCGGCAACGGCCGTGCCCTGCTGGCGCCCCGCCCGGTGAGCCAGCCCTGGCTGGTCGAGGCCGTCGGCACGGCCGACTGGACCGGTGGGCCCCTGCGGCTGCTGCTCGCCGAGGCGCGCCTCGACCCGGCGGCCGTCGACGTGGTCTTCACGGGTGCCGACCACGGCGTGGAACGCGGCGTCGAGCAGGACTACCAACGCGCCCTGCCGGTGGCCGTGGCCACCGGCGACGACCCCGAG
>NZ_JBHYKH010000411.1:0-8168 GCF_042741275.1 Streptomyces sp. NPDC058964 | reverse complement strand
AGCCGAGCTCCCGCAGCTCGTGCTCTCCGAGCGCCGGATCGCGCGGGCGCTCCACGACCACCCCGGTGCCGTCCCCCGCCGCGAGTACCGTCGCGTCTCCCTGTCCCACGTCGCACATCGTGAATCGCCAGCCCGGCGGCGGCCAGCCGGTGACGATCCGGGTCAGCGGGACCGGCCGCACCACCGCGAGGAGCAGCAGGATTCCGAGGGTGCCGCACCACCACGGATGTCTCAGCAGCCGCCGTCCGACGAACACGAGGACCGCCGTGACCGCGGCGAGCAGGAGCGCGCCCGCCCAGCTGCCCGGCCAGTCCACTCCCCCGCCGGGCAACGCGGCCCCGGTCCGGGCGACCCCGGCGATCCAGCCGGCGGGCCAACCCGCGCACCAGGCCAGGACCTTGGCCACCGGCATGGCCGCGGGTGCCGACGCGAGCGCTCCGAAGCCCAGTACGGTGGCCGGCGCGACCGCCGCTTCGGCGAGCAGATTGCAGGGCACCGCCACCAGACTCACGCGCGCCGACAGCACGGCGACGACGGGCGCGCACACGGCCTGCGCCGAGGCGGCGGCAGCCAGTGCCTCGGCCACCCGCCCGGGCACCCGGCGCCGCCGCAGCGCCGCGCTCCATCGTGGCGCGAGCAGCAGCAGGGCGCCGGTGGCCAGCACCGAGAGCAGGAACCCGTAACTGCGGGCCAGCCACGGGTCGTACAGCACCAGCAGCAGAACGGCCGCCGCCAGCGCCGGAATCAGTGATCTGCGGCGCCCGGTCGCCAGTGCGAGCAGCCCCACGGCTCCGCAGGCCGCCGCCCGCAGCACGCTCGGGTCCGGTCGGCACACGACGACGAACCCGGTCGTGAGCGCGGCCGCGAGCAGCGCGGTGGTCCGAAGCGGGACGCCGAGGCGCGGCGCGAGACCGCGGCGCTCGACTCGCTGGGCCAGTCCGGCCGGTCCGATGAGCAGGACGAGCAGGACGGTGAGGTTGCTGCCGGAGACCGCGAGCGTGTGCGCCAGGTCCGTCTCCTTGAAGGCCTCGTCCAGCTCGGGCGTGATCCGCGAGGTGTCTCCGACGACCAGCCCGGGCAGCAGTGCCCGCGCATCCGCCGGAAGTCCGTCGGTCGACTCACGCAGCCCGGCCCGCAACCGCCCCGCCAGCCGCTGCGGCCCGCTCGGCTCCCTGACGATCTGCGGCGCCCTCCGCTTCGTGATCCGCAGCACGGCGGCGGTCCGGTCCCCGCCCGTGGCCGCGGGCGCCAGCCGTGCACTGACGCGCAGCCGGGTCGAGGGCAGCAGCCCGAGCCAGGCCGTTCGTCCCGGCGGCTCGGCCGAGGCGAGCCGCGAGTCCCGGTCCGGCACGCCCGTGCCGATGCCGTCCGTTTCTGTTCTGTCTGTGTTGGTGCCGTCCGTTTCGGTGCCGTCCGTTTCGGTGCCGTCCGTCGCCCGGTCCGGTGCCGGGATGTCTCCGTCGACGATCACCAGCACCGGTGTCCGCGTCTCCACGGCCGTCCCGTCGGTCTCCTCGACGCGCCGCACCTCCGCGTGGATCAGGACGGCGACCGGAGCCACGTGATCACCTGTGACCCGGGGCCTGCTGAGCCAGGGGTCGGAGCCGACTTCGACCTCGGCGGTCACGTCGGCGTACTGACGGGCGAGGGCGGGTACGGGTCCTCGGCGCAGGTCCGCTCCGTGGAGCCCGGCGGAGACGGCGGCTGCGGCCACGCAGAGGAGCACGGCGGCCGACGGGACGGAGAGCGGCAGGGGTGGCCGTGGGTGTGGAGCGATCGTGCGTCGGGGTGGGACGTTCGACCTCGCGGACGGTGACTTCGCCGGAGCGGTCGGGGCCTCCTGTCCGGCGTCCGTGTGACGTCCGCCGCGCCTCCTCCTGTCCGCGGTCAGGAGCAGACCCGCCGTGATCAGGCAAACGGCCGCGACACCGGTGACCAGGCCGGGCGGTGCGTCCAGTGTCAGCGCCGCCGTGACCCAGGCCGCGAGCGCGGGCGGCACGAGGCGCAGGTCGGTCGGTCCTTCCTGCCGGGGATGCGAGGCGCCCAGGCGTTTTCCGGAGGCGGCGTGCACTGCCGCCCTGCCGGTGACGGCATGCCCGGGCCGGTGGTCGTCCGGCACGTGGCTCATGGCCGGACCAGGTTCCGCAGGTCGGCGAAGCGGCGGGCGCCGATGCCGTTGACCTGGCGCAGTTCGTCGACGGAGCGGAAGCCGCCGTGCTGGGTCCGGTAGTCGACGATGTGCTGGGCGAGCACCGGACCGACTCCGGGCAGGGTGTCGAGCTGGTCCGTGGTGGCGGTGTTGAGGGAGACCGGGGCCGGGGGCCCTGCCGCGCCCACGGCGGCTCCGGCCGAACCGGGGCCACCGGAGCCGCCCGCGCCGGGTCCCGCGGCCGGGGCGGGACCGCCGACGACGACCTGTTCGCCGTCCACGAGGAAGCGGGCGCGGTTGAGGCCCTCGGTGCTGGTGCCCGGCCGCACTCCACCTGCCGCGCGGAGCGCGTCGGCGACCCGTGAACCGGCCGGGAGGCGGTGGACCCCGGGCTCGCGCACCTTGCCGCCGACATCCACCACGATCTCTGCTCCGGCGGTCCCCGGAGCAGCGGCGCCGCCGGAGACTCCGGGCCCGGTCCGCCCGCCCTTTCCGCCCTCCTCCCTCTGCCCGGTCCCGTCGCTCTGGCCCTCCTTCCGGTACGGACTCTCCGCCCGCACCACCTGTGGCGCACTGACGGACTGGGTGCGACCGGTCCAGAAGTGCTGCGCGGCGAACACCGCGGCGGCGACGAGGAGCACCGCGAGCGCCGCCACGCCCCGCCGCTCCAGACCGCACCTGACCTGCAACCACATCGGCAGCCGCTCGCGGAGGGCGAGACCGGCCCGACTCCTCCAGTCCGGCTCCACCGGCTCGTGGCCGGCGTCGGGCCCGGGGATGTCGCCGACGCCTCCGTCGTCCACGGGAGCGGTCCGGGCCGGCGTGACGACTGGCGGCCTGGCAGCGGGTGCCGTCCGCGCCGGCCTCATTCCGGGCGCCGAACCCGTCGTCGTCGGCGTCGGCGTGCCCGCCGTCGGGCCCGTAATCGTCGCCGTCGCCGGGGCCGCACACGGCTGTCGCCCGGGCGGTCCGCTCCCCGACTCACGCCTCCGCACGGCGTGTTCGCCGAAGAGCAGTTCCGCGCGGCGGCGCAGCTCCTCCGCCGGTGGCGGCCGGTGGCGGGCGCGGTACCGGTTCGGTGAGCGGCGGTGACCGGCGCGGCCGTCGGAGGCGGGGTTCCGGCCCGGACCGCTGGTCGCGGGCGAGGTGTATGAGCGTGAGCGTGATCGAAGTGCCATGCGACGAGGATCGGGCATCCCGCCGATTCGCGATGATCTTGCTCAATTTCCGGGGATTACCACCCAGTTGTGGAAAACCCCGGCACTCGGACGAGTGAAGCGTCCCTCGTCGCGACTCATCGCGGCGAGACGACGACCCCCAGCAGACCGGGCCCCGTGTGCGCCCCGATCACCGCACCGACCTCGCTCACATGGAGGTCGGCCAGTCCGGACACCCGGGTCCGCAACCGGTCGGCGAGGGCCGAAGCCCGGTCGGGTGCGGCGAGATGGTGGACGGCGATGTCGACCTCGGCGCCGCCGGCCCGGTCGGCCACGATCTCCTCCAGCCGGGCGATGGCCTTCGACGCCGTACGCACCTTTTCGAGGAGCTCGATGCGGCCGCCGCCCAACTGCAGCAGCGGCTTCACGGCCAGTGCGGAACCCAGCAGGGCCTGGGCGGCCCCGATGCGGCCGCCGCGGCGCAGGTAGTCGAGGGTGTCGACGTAGAAATAGGCGGAGGTGCCCGCGGCCCGCTTCTCCGCCGCCGTGACGGCCTCGTCCGCGGTCCCGCCGGCTTCCGCCACCTCGGCCGCGGCGAGCGCGCAGAAGCCGAGCGCCATCGCGACCATGCCGGTGTCCACCACCCGCACCGGTACCGGCGCCTGGCGTGCCGCGACGACGGCGGCGTCGTAGGTGCCCGACAGCTCGGCCGAGAGGTGGAGCGACACGATGCCGGTGGCCCCGGACTCGGCCACCCGCCGGTAGGTCTCCGCGAACACCTCGGGGCCGGGGCGGGAGGTGGTGACCGGGCGCCGCTTCTGCAGTGCCTGGGCCAGGGAACGGGTCGAGATCTCGGTGCCCTCCTGGAGCGCCTGGCCGCCGAGGACGACGGTCAGGGGCACCGCTGTGATGTCATGGCGCTCCATCGTCCGGGGCGGCAGGTAGGCCGTTGAATCGGTGACGATCGCGACATGGCGGGACATGAGCTGGAGGTTACCTGCCGTAGTGCCCGGACGGCAGCCCGGCCCCTCTCACCTGGACCGGGATCGACCGGATCAAGTGCTGCTCTCCGGGCGGGCCTTCTTCTGCCAGGGGTAGGAAGGAACTCGGCCGGGCGGGGTGATGGCGGACCGGGTGGGCTCGTCGGCGGTGCGGGACCGCGGGGTCTCCGGCCAGGTCTGCTCCGCGGTGCGGACGTCGGCCTCGTCCGGGGCCCCGGGCCACGGAGGGGGCGTGGACGCGGCGTCCGCGCGGGTCCAGTGCCGCAGCGCGCCTGCCTCGACGTCGATCTGGGCACTCAGCGCGTCCAGGTCGTCGTCCGCGAAGCGCTGGGCCCGGTCGCGGACGGCCCAGCGCAGGGAGTCCGCGGACTGCGTGATCCGCTCGGTGCGCCGGCGCAGCTCGGGCAGGCGCGCGGCGAGCGTCGCCCGGTCGGGGTCGGACTCCAGGCGCTTGAGCTCGCCGTCCAGTTCGTGCCCGTGCGCGCTGAGGCGCTGGAAGAGGCCGAGGGATTCCTTGAGGGACTCGTCCTCGACCACGCCCGCCTGGAGGGCGTCCTGGGTCGCGCGCATCGAGGTGCGCAGGGTGAGCCGGAGCTGGGCGACCTCGCCCGCCGGTCCGGGCTGGGCGAAGGACTTCGCGCGCAGCGTGTGGTCCTCGACCGTGCGGCGCGCCTGCGCGATGGTGCGGTCGACGCCTCGCTTGGCGGCGCCGATCGCCTTCACCGTCGCGTAGGTGCCGAGCACCACGAAGAGCAGAAAGAGCAGGGCGAAGACTGTGAGGACTGCTTCCACGACGCTCCTCCTCAAACCTGCCGCGACGCACGCCGCGCCGCTCTTCGTGCTCCTCCACGGTAAACGCAACAGACAGGTCCGGAGTTCCGCAAGGACCCCGAACCTGCCCGTAGGGGACTACCCCGAGGCGGTGTCCAGGCGCCTACGCCGGGACGATGTTCACCAGCTTCGGTGCCCGGACGATCACCTTGCGGATCCCGGCGCCGCCCAGGGCCCGGACGACGTTCTCGTCGGCCAGCGCCACCTTCTCCAGCTCCTCGTCGGAGATGGCCGGCGGGACCTCCAGGCGGGCCTTGACCTTGCCCTTGATCTGCACGACGCAGGTCACGGTCTCGTCCACGACGTAGCGCGGGTCGGCGACCGGGAAGTCCTGGTGGACGACCGAGCCGGTGTGGCCCAGGCGGCGCCACAGTTCCTCGGCGATGTGCGGGGCCAGCGGCGCGACCATCAGCACCAGCGGCTCGGCGACGGAGCGCGGGACCGCGCCGCCCGCCTTGGTCAGGTGGTTGTTCAGCTCGGTGACCTTGGCGATGGCGGTGTTGAAACGCAGGCCCTCCAGGTCCTGGCTCACGCCGTCGATCGCCTTGTGCAGGGCACGCAGCGTCTCCTCGTCGGGCTCGGCGCCCGAGACGGTGGTCTCGCCGGTCGCCTCGTCGACGACGTTCCGCCACAGCCGCTGCAGCAGCCGGAACTGGCCCACCACCGCGCGGGTGTCCCACGGGCGGGAGACGTCCAGGGGGCCCATGGCCATCTCGTACAGGCGCAGCGTGTCGGCACCGTATTCGGCGCAGATCTCGTCCGGAGTCACCGCGTTCTTCAGGGACTTGCCCATCTTGCCCAGCAGGCGGTCGACCTTCTCGCCCTGGTAGTAGTACGCGCCGTCGCGCTCCTCCACCTCGGCGGCGGGTACCGCGATGCCGCGGCTGTCGCGGTAGACGTAGGCCTGGATCATGCCCTGGTTGAACAGCTTGTGGAACGGCTCCGCGGAGGAGACGTGCCCCAGGTCGTACAGGACCTTGGACCAGAAGCGGGCGTACAGCAGGTGCAGCACGGCGTGCTCGGCACCGCCGACGTACAGGTCGACACCGCCGTGCGGCCGGCCCTCGCGCGGGCCCATCCAGTACTGCTCGATCCCGGGGTCGACCAGCTTCTCGCTGTTGTGCGGGTCCAGGTAGCGCAGCTCGTACCAGCAGGAACCGGCCCAGTTGGGCATGGTGTTGGTCTCGCGGCGGTACTTCTTCGGTCCGTCGCCCAGGTCCAGGGTGACGTTGACCCATTCCTCGTTGCGCGACAGCGGGGTCTCGGGCTGGGTGTCGGCGTCGTCCGCGTCGAAGGTGCGCGGCGAGTAGTCCTCGACCTCGGGCAGCTCCAGCGGCAGCATCGACTCGGGCAGCGAGTGGGCGATGCCGTCCTCGTCGTAGACGATCGGGAAGGGCTCGCCCCAGTACCGCTGGCGGCTGAACAGCCAGTCGCGCAGGCGGAAGTTGACGGTGCCCTGGCCGATGCCCTTGCGCTCCAGCCACTCGGTGATGCGCGCCTTGGCGTCGACGACGCCCAGGCCGTCCAGCCTGATGTCGTCACTGGAGGAGTTGATGATCTTCGCGTCGTACGACGCGAAGGCGTCCTCCCAGGTGGAGGTGTCGGTGCCGCGGCCGTCGGTCGGCTCGACGATGCAGCGGATCGGCAGCTCGAAGGCGCGTGCGAACTCGAAGTCGCGCTGGTCGCCCGCCGGGACGGCCATGATCGCGCCCGTGCCGTAACCCATCAGGACGTAGTCGGCGATGAAGACCGGGACGCGCTCGCCGTTGACGGGGTTGGTGGCGTACGCGCCCGTGAAGACGCCGGTCTTGTCCTTGGCCTCGGCCTGGCGCTCGACGTCCGACTTCGAGGCGGCCTGCGCCCGGTACGCGGCGACGGCCTCGCCCGGGGTCGCGTGGCCGCCGGTCCACACCTCGTGCGTGCCCTCCGGCCAGGCGTCCGGGGTGAACTTGTCGACCAGCGGGTGCTCGGGCGCCAGCACCATGTAGGTCGCGCCGAACAGGGTGTCCGGACGCGTGGTGAAGACGGTGATGTGCTCCCCGTCGATCGGGAAGTCGACGCGGGCACCCTCGGAGCGGCCGATCCAGTTGCGCTGCTGCAGCTTGATGGCCTCGGGCCAGTCCAGCTCCTCCAGGTCGTCCAGCAGCCGGTCGGCGTATGCCGTGATCCGCATGTTCCACTGCCGCAGCTTGGCCTTGAAGACGGGGAAGTTGCCGCGCTCGGAACGGCCGTCGGCGGTGACCTCCTCGTTGGCCAGCACGGTGCCCAGGCCGGGGCACCAGTTGACGGGCGCGTCGGAGGCGTAGGCCAGGCGGAACCCGCCCAGCACGTCGGCACGCTCGGCAGCGGTCAGCTCGTTCCACGCGCGCGTGTCGTCCGGTACGCCGCGTTCACCGGACTCGAACTGGGCGATCAGCTCGGAGATCGGGCGGGCCTTGCGGGCCTCGTCGTCGTACCAGGAGTTGAAGATCTGCAGGAAGATCCACTGGGTCCACTTGTAGTAGTCCGGGTCGATCGTGGCGAACGACCGGCGCTTGTCGTGGCCCAGGCCCAGCCGGCGCAGCTGGACCTTCATGTTCTCGATGTTCGCCTCGGTGGACACGCGCGGGTGCGTACCGGTCTGCACGGCGTACTGCTCGGCGGGCAGGCCGAAGGCGTCGAAGCCCAGGGTGTGCAGGACGTTGTGGCCGGTCATCCGCTGGAAGCGGGCGAAGACATCGGTGGCGATGTAGCCCAGGGGGTGGCCGACGTGCAGGCCCGCGCCGGAGGGGTACGGGAACATGTCCATGATGAACTTCTTGGGCCTGGCGACCAGCGCGGGGTCGCCGGCCAGGTCACCACTGGGATTCGGCGCCGCGTACGTGCCCTCGGCGTCCCAGAAGTCCTGCCAGCGTGCCTCGATCTCGGCCGCCATCGCGGCCGTGTAGCGGTGCGGCGCGGGCTGCCCTGAACTTGGAAGCGGGGGGGCGCGGGTTTTGTCGCAGAAGTAATGCAAATCAACAACACTAGTGACATAGAGCTCGGGTTTAT
>NZ_JBHYKH010000410.1:0-8199 GCF_042741275.1 Streptomyces sp. NPDC058964 | reverse complement strand
TGCACAACCTCGCCCTCGCCGGATAGCCGAACAGGCGGCACTGCAGCCGCCCATGCCACTCCCGACTCCAAGATCGTTACGGGACAAGCCTTAGTAACGATCAACTACCGGCGCAGAGCACTGGTAATGCTTGGTCAGGTTGGTATCGGTTCTGGCATGTCGCGGTGACAGGTGGGGCAGGCGCAGGTCCAGAGCGCGAGGAGTAAATGCAGTTCGCGTGCGACCCGGTAGAGGCTCAGTCCGGCGCCGTCCCTTTCGGGGACCGGTGATGCGCTATTAGCGCTGGGATTCCTCGGAGATGGCGTCCGCTGATTCGAATACCCCTGGGAAATCCTGTTCTCGGAGTGGAGTACGAGTCACCATCAAGTGGTCCCCGTCCTGTGGAGTGTGCGCAGCGAGGTCAGGGTAGCGTCTCGACGTGCCTGGCCACGGGGGGAGTTGTGATTGCCCATGGGCGTCAGGGTGGTGTTCGACGGTCCGCGAGGATATGTGTCGCGCCGGTGGTTCCGGGCGGGCGTCACCCTCTTCGGTGGTGCGTTGCAGATGGTCGGCGGACTCGCGATGGTGCCCGCGATCCTGGGGCTGTTCTTCGTCCCCGTCGCCGTTGTCGACGATCCCGGCCGCGGCTGGAAGGTGGCGGTGCTCTGGGGGCTCCTCATCGCCCTCTGTCCACTGGGCCTGATGACCGGCGGTTATCTGATCAAGGGCAACCGCGGTCTCGTCCTCTTCCTCCGCCGTTTCCGCCACGGGGAGGCGATCCAAGTCGTGACCTCCGCCGTGCGCAGCATCGGACGTACGTGGCGTGTCGTCACACTGGACGACGCCACGATCGTTCCGGTCGGGGTCGCCCCCGGTGCGCGGCGCCTGACCGCGGTGGTGACGCGGCTGTCGGCGTGGCGGGCGTGGCTCGAACCGAGACTCACGAGGCTCGGCGGTCACTACGACCGTGCGGAGAAGGTCTGGAAGGTCGTCATGCAGGCCGCGCTCTGGGGATGCGCCGGGCTCATCGGCTATGTCTTCTGGCGTGATCACGACCTGGAACTGCTACTGGTGTATCCGAACACGCCCGAAGCCGTCGCGTTCCGGGTCCTCCTGGTCGTCCTCGGCGTCGGCGCCGCACTGTTCGTGGTGCTGATGGGTCTCGGGTTCCTTCTGGTGGGCGCAGGCCTCGTGATTCTGCCGTTCGTGGGGGCGATCGCGCCGTTCGCTGAGGTTCCCGAAGGGGTCCGCAAGGCGGAGGGCGTCAAGTCGGCGACGGTCCGGAACCGGGAGGAGATTGCCGAGGTGGCCGAGGCCCTTGCCGACGCCGGCCGCGCCACGATCAGCCCCCGGCTCGCCGTCCTCACCGTGGAGACCGCCGTCTGGCGGCACGCCGTACTCAGCCTGGCTGCCGTCTCCGCCACGCCTCTCATCGACGTCTCCCGTCCCACCCGGCACCTCCTCTGGGAGATCGAGGAACTCGGCCGGCTGTACGGGCCGCGCTGTGTGTACGTCGGCCACCTCGACCGTCTGCGCCGGTTCACCGCAAACTCGGGCGCCGTCGACGTACTCGCCGTCCCCGCGGGCTCGGTCATCGGGCGGCTCGAAACTCTCCTCGACGGCAAGGAGGTCCTCGCCTACACCACCGGCTGGCGTGGCCGCCGCCGCTTCGCCCGCGCCCTCTTCGCCCGCCTCGAAGCGCTGCCCCGTTCCCCCGAGGACCGCCACCGCACCCGCCGCCTCGCGCTGGCGCAACTGGCCGGAGTTGCGGCGTTCGCTGCCGTCCTTGCCGCGATGGCGGGACTGGTAACTGGGCTGGGCTGAGCTTGTGATTCGTCCTCGACGGGCTTGGTGTTCCTTGATCGTCTCGGCGTGTTTGACCCTGTTGCCCGACGTCGTGGTGCTTGACGCGCTCCAGCGTGCTCGTCGCCGTCCATGACGGGGCACCGTACCCGAAACCGTCGCGAGCACGCCCAAAACTCCGGACAGCAAGCAGTCCCGCCGCCGGGCTACCCACCCGCGGACACGGTCCGGAACGGGCCGCGGGGCGGAGCTCCGTGCGCCGGCTCGGGGGATTCTCGGAACGGAGGCCCGCACCCCCATCTTCCGCTCCGACCGCACGATCTGCCGCTCTATGCGCTGTGCCGGGCCCGCGGGCGGCCGTCTTCTTGGCAGCGGTCTTCTTCGCCGCCACCTTCCTCGCTGGAGCCGTGCTCTTCGCAGCGGCCTGCTTCCCGGGTATTTCGTGGACTTCGGCTCAGGTGTCCTCGCCGCGGGCGGCCTTGGCCTTGGCCATGGCCAAGCAGGGCTTGGACGTGGTGGCAGTCGCGGCTGTGGCATCCCTTCGATCCCACCCGAGCCGAAGCAGCACTCAGCGACCTTAACCGTGTGGCGCCCCGCACCAGGCGGTCTGGCTCCATGAAGCACAGCACTACCTGGACGCGGGCCAAGGAGTGGCCGACCGGACACCGGTTCGCCGACCGCACCCGGGCCCGGCAGGCCGCCGTCGACGCACTGCTGGAAGCCGGACACAGCCGCCGTTCGATCGAGCGACAGCTCGGCATGACCTGGCGCACCGTCACACGGCTCGCCGACGCCGCCCGGCCGGAAGAACTTTCACCGGTCAGTGGCAATACCGGACTTCCGTCCTCGATGACTACAAGACCTACCTGGACGACCGCCGGGGCGAGGGCTGCATCAACGCCTGGAAAAGTGTGGGAGGAGATCGTGCCGCTCGGCTACAGAGGCAGCTACCAGCGCGTCCCCGCCTGCCTGCACGAGAAGCGCACTTCGCCGCGGCCGCTGACCGCCCGGCCACCCTCGCCCCGGACGGTCGCCGGATGGATCCTCAGCCGCCCGCAAACCCTCACTGAGCCGGAACAACTCCAGCTCAAGACCATCCGCACCCAATGTCCCGAGCTTGACGGCCCCCACCCGGCACGTCCGCTCCTTCGCGGTCGTGCTCACCGAGCGCCAGGGCGAACGACTGCCACGCTGGCTCGACGCCGTCCGGCAGGACGACCATCCCAGCCTCCATACCCTCGCCGCCGGTACCGACCGCGACCTCGACGCTGTCATCGCCGGGCTCACCCTGCCTTGGAACTCGGGCGCCGTCGAAGGCCATGTCAGCCGGATCGAGATGCCCAAGCGCCAGATGTTCGGCCGCGCCGGGTTCGATCTCCTCCTCAAGCGTCGAGAAGGCAAGGGGCAGCGCGACTGATGCGGCGTGGCACTCGGTTCAGGCAGGTCTGGGGAACCAGACCATCTGGCACCAGGCCCACGCGCTGCCAGCCTTTCGCACGCGTACGAGGGACCACTGGGATTGCTGTGCTCCGGTGTTGTACAACGACAACGGCATCGAACGATGTCCCGATCAGTAGGCGCGTACAACGGGTGGCGTGCGTGACAAAGGAGTGCGGATGAGGGTGCGGGCAGGCAGGGTGATGCTCGCCTTCGCGGTGCTGACGGCCGTGGTGGGGTGTGGAAGCAGGGGGATACCTGCCCTCTCATCTGTGGAGCTGCAAAGCCGGTGGTGGTCGTGGGTAGCCGCTGGACCGGAC
The DNA here is from genome assembly GCF_042741275.1 of Streptomyces sp. NPDC058964. Classification (NCBI taxonomy): domain Bacteria; kingdom Bacillati; phylum Actinomycetota; class Actinomycetes; order Kitasatosporales; family Streptomycetaceae; genus Streptomyces; species Streptomyces sp. NPDC058964. The sequence continues at coordinate 4,660 of NZ_JBHYKH010000410.1, read as the reverse complement.
GAAACCGATCCGATCGCGGATCAGGACGGAAGCTCGTGTGCTCGGTACCAGCCCAACGACGTGTGGTTCCTTGCCGGCACGTACGGCGGGTCGGCCAAGCGGGCCTGCACTGTTCCCCACGGGCGGCCCCTCGCCTTCCCCGTCGGTACCGCGCGGGTACATGCGCTGGGTGGGGGGGGATTCTGGGCGCGCGCCCCGGGGGGGCCCGACCTGCCCGCCACGCGACTGGATCCGCAGACCTACCCCGGGGAGGCGATTGAGGTAAGCCGTTACGCGGGCCGTCACGTCATAGGCGTGGACAGTGGTTTCAAGACCACCGGATGCGGATTGTGGATCCAAATACCGCCTCTGGATCCGGGCGAACACGCCCTGAACATCCGTGGTGAGTCTGGCAGCCTCCAGGTCAGCGTCGACTATGCACTGACCATCGAAGAGGGCAGAGGCTAGCTGGGGGCGTGCGTCCTTGCCGACTTTGGCAGTAGTCACGGGTGCCTGCCATGTCCAGCTCGAGATCGCCCCCGTAGCGGACCGGCCAGGTGGTGGTGACCACGCAGGTTGTGGTCCGATCTTAAGGATCACCCGGCCGAGGGCCGCACGGCCTCGCCACCGGCCGGCGAGGCGCCCCGGGGAAGATCCGGCGCGGCACTCCGGCCGGCAAGGCTGCTGCCAACTCGGATCAGGTTGCGGGGCGACGCAGCACGTCAGTGGGCTCCCAATCGCCCTCCCAGAAGGCTTCGAGCCCGTGCTCGTTGATGAACTGCCGCTCCACCTCGTGGATGGAATACATGCCCTGGATGTTGATCACGTCGTGACCCTCGTGTCCCGGAACGGCAGCATCGATGCCGAGGTAGTCGTCTCTGTCGAGCGGGCTGTGCTGATTGCTCATGCCGCCCTCCGACGGCTTGACGATGCCGTTGCCGCCGAGCAGGACGACGAAGACACAGCCTGGCGCACGCGCTGCGCCCGGCATGCCACCGCCCTGGCGCGTCACGAATAGGTGACCGTTACACGAAAACTTCACACAAGCGTCACATCTGACGTTACTGTCTTCCCTCCAACACACCCTGGGGGGACACATGAGCAACCCGTACGCCGTGCCGCCACAGCCGCCCGTGCGCACGGCACCGAGGTGGGCGCGGAAGCGGTACGTACTGCCCGCGATGGGGCTGGCGTTCTTCCTCGGCGTCGGCGCCGGCGGCAACGACCAGAACAACGCGACGGACGCGAAGCCGACGGCGCAGAAGGTACGGCCGACGGCCACGGTCACCACGACGGCCACGGCCACGGAGACCGCGAAGCCGAAGCCTGCCCCGACGGTCACGGCGACGAAAACGGTCAAGGTGAAGGTGACCGTGACCCCGCACGCTGCGGCCGCGGGTTCGGGGAGCGTCGGAACTTCGTCGGGCGGATCGTCCGGAAGCGGCGGCTCCAACTCGTCGGGCGGTTCCGGCAGCGCCGGGAACGGCGCCACCGCGCGGTGCAACGACGGCACGTACTCGTACGCTGCTCATCATCAAGGCGCCTGCTCGCACCACGGCGGCGTGGCCGTCTTCTACCGGTAGGTCCACAGGGCAAACAAACCGCCCGACCACGCCCGGCCGGGCGGCCGACACCGTTTCTCATGGCTCTGGCGAGGGCTGGGAAGCCTGGGGAAAGCCCAACTCGTCCAGCAGCGCGCTGAAGTGGTCCTCCGCAAAGGTCTCCCGCTAGCGCAGTGGCTCTTCGATCCGGGGCTGCTGCGCTGTGGCTGGGATGCCGGCAGCCGCAGTCCAAACGAGTCAACGCTGAGCGGTCGGATGCCGGCCCGCGCGCAACAGCAGTTCCACCGCTTGCAGCGCTCCTGCGACTTCAGCCGGGTTGAAACGTGTGTCGATGAGGTTGGCGACGGAAGTTGCCGCATCCGAGAGGTCGCTGCCTCGTCGCCGCACGGCGCTCATCACCGCGTTCAGCGTTTCGTAGTGGGCGACCGTCCGAAGGCTGCCGCCCACCTTCCAAGGTTCGGCCAGAACGAGTGCGGCCAGATCAGCCACGTACGCGTCGTCGAACTCGGCGCGGCACCGGTCCATGGTGTCGACGAGTTGCGGGATGCCCCAGACGACGAACGTGAAGTCCTGGGTCCCCGTCGCCACAGTGACCTGCCGGGTGACCGCGACCGAGGAATCCCGCACCTCCTCGATGCAGGGGAGGAAGATGCTGAACGTGCCGCGCACCCGGTTGAAACGATGGGACTTGAAGACCAGTCGGTAGTTGGTCAGATAGAGCCGACCGCCGATGGCCTCCTTCCCGCGCATGCCGACCAGCCACATGAGATCGTCGAACGCGAACCGGGACAGCCCCGCCGCTCGGACGTCGATGACCGCGTTGGCGTTCTTGCGAAGGATGATTCCTTCGCCGGGCAGCAGTTCCTCAAGGTTCAACGGTGCTATCGCCACAGCGCCCCCTCCGTGTCAGTTGTCTGAGCAGCGGGAGCATCGTAGATGTGCCGCCGCATGACGGCACACCCTCGGTGAGCGAAACGAGGATGGTCCAGGTGCCGAAGTTCGGAGTGGTGAGGGGAGGTTGTGTCAATCGCACCCGTCCACAAGGTGGGCCGTCACCCCGAGTGCGGAGCCCAGGGCTCCGCCCAGGAGCCCACCGAGTGGGATGCCACTTCAGGAGACGAACCGGGTTGTCGCGCTCATCCGCCGAGGAGCCTCCCTCATGTGTGGGCTTGCCGGAGGCTCGACTGGGCCACGACACGGACGACTCCTCCCAGTGAGAGAGCCACGGGCCCGACGGCGGCGACCCGCACACTCCACCCCAGAGCCCTTCCAAGGCAGGTTGGCAGCCAGTGCGGTCCTGCCGTTGTGGTGCAGCTCCGTGTAGATCCCCCCACCCATCCCCAGGGGTCGGGTGCTGAAGAGCCGTCCTGAAACTGGCCCGCTGCCTGATCACCCGCCGACAGATCGACTCGCCGTGCCGACCGCCGTAGACGAGCGACCGGTCCTCTTGGCTCGATCCAGCGGCTACCAACCTCCAGGAAGCTGCGCATCTCCAAGGCGAAGTTGCGCATGTCCTCTCCAGGAGCGCGATCGGTCGTCGCCTCGAAATACCACTCGTCGTCCGAGAAACCGCCGTGCAGACCCCATGTCAGCCGGACGCGGGATCCCGTGTGCTCGGCTGAGAGCGTCAGGTCTCGCTCCGGGGAGCGCCAGGTCCGGGCCCCGTTCGTTTCGGCCGTGGCTTGACTCGATTCGCGGTGGTCGGAACGGAGGACAGATTGGCGTGTAACGATTTGATAACGCGACGATTGTCCAGCATGGCCGTCGACTCGTCCCAGATGCTGGACCGATATCCCCTACGAAAGGTTGTGCGAACCGGATCTTGTTTCCTAGGTAAGGAAATTCCTAACGTGAGGTGAACGCCGATTGAGAGCAAGGTAGTTAATCCATGCCATCGAAACACCGTGACGTTCCGGGCCTCGCCGAGGTGCGCCGTCTCACCCAGAAGAAGCGGGACGCGTGGTGGACCGTCCTCCTCGTCGACCCGGTCGCCACACCACTGGTGCGCTTGGTCGCGAAGCGGACCCGGATCACGCCGAACCAGATCACCTGGGGCGCGCTGCTGCTCGGACTCGTCGCGGCCGGCTGCTTCGCCATGGGCGACTGGCGCTGGCTGATCCTCGGGGCCGCGCTCTACCACTTGAGCTTCATCTTGGACTGCATGGACGGCAAGGTTGCCCGGCTCACCGGCCAGGGCTCGGTGTTCGGCGCCTGGCTGGACTACATCTTCGACCGGATCCGCGTCATGGCCTGTGCCGTCGCGCTGATGGCGGGCCAGTACCACCGCACCGGTGAGGTCCTCTACATCTGGCTGGCCGCCGCGGTCGTCTTCCTCGACGGGATGCGATACCTCAACTCCCTGGAGATATTCAAGACCCGGCACAGCATGCGCAAGCAGATCAAGACCCGGCTGCGGGCGGCCCGGCGAGCTGAGAACACCGCCCGCGTCGCCTTCATGGAGGACCTGCTGCGCGACAACCCCGAGGCGGACATCGAGCAGGACCTGCGCCGCGCGACCGAGGAGGACGCGCGGGCACTCGGCGCCGAGCACACCGGGCTCCTGGCCGAGGCGGAGGGCGCGGCGCTCCTGTCCGAGGCCGAGGTCGAAGGCGCCCACCCGCTGACGGCAGCCGGGACCGCCGGCCAGAGCACAGTCCTGAGCACGGCCGAGCCCGGCGTCTCCGAGGGCGCGGCGCCCGCGCTGCCGAGCGCCCGGGTCATCGACCTGCACCAGGAGTTTCGCCACCGTTTCCCCGCGTACCTGCGGATGCGCTCCTTCCTGCTGCGCCACCGGATCCGTACCCATCTGGTGAGCGGCATCGAGTTCCAGATGGGCGTGTTCATCGTCGGGCCGCTGCTCGATGCGATCATCCCCACCACCATCGTCGCCGGCTCGATGCTGCTGGTCTTCGAACTCGCCATCGTCTACAAGCTGCTGTTGTCGACCCGCGACTTCACCCGCACCATCGACTCCTTCGACCAGGACACGATGACACGCGCCGCCTGAGCCGAGCCGCACGACAAGGGCGAGGGGCCGGGGGACGCCCCCCCGCCGCCGCGCGGGGGCGGGGAGAACACAGGCCGGGGCCCCCCCCGCCGACACCCGGCCGCGGGGGCGC
>NZ_JBHYKH010000409.1:7895-8240 GCF_042741275.1 Streptomyces sp. NPDC058964 | reverse complement strand
TCGCCGTGCGTGCCCCTGCCGACGGTCCGCCGTTTGGCGCGGCCTGCATCGCCGATGGAGTCGTGCTCGCCGGGTACGGTGAAGACGCGGTCCGTCTTCATTCCAGCCATCATCTGCTTGACCTGGTCGAACTGCCCGGCCGTGGACAGGTGGGTCAGGTCGCCGCTGTGCATGACGAAGTCCGGTCTGAATCCGAGCGAGTTGACCTGGCTGATCGCTTCGCCGAATGAACCGGCCACGTCCATGTTCGCCGGGCCCTGGAACCCGATATGGCTGTCGGAGACCTGGACGAGCCGCCGCGCGCCCCGTGGGCCGGCGGGGGGCCCCCCCGGCGCCCCCCCCCGC
>NZ_JBHYKH010000409.1:3101-7885 GCF_042741275.1 Streptomyces sp. NPDC058964 | reverse complement strand
TCGCCGGCCGCGGCCCCCCGGTCGGCGTGTCTGCCCCTGTCCCCCCGCCCCGCGCCCTCCCGCGCGCGGCGGTGTCCCCGACGGCCGCCCCGACGGCGGCCCCGGCGTTGGTCTCCCGGGAGTCCGCGATGTGGCTGATCACCTCTCCGCCGGCCACGGTCAGTACCACCGCGCCACCGAACCATCCTGCGTGACGCATCAGTTGACGTCGGGTCATGCCGTGCTCGGTTTCGGGCCGACCGGCGTCGTCGGCCGGGATCGCGTCGTGGCTGTCGTCGTGGTCGGTCATCAGGTCACCTCCACGGTGGCGGTCATGAACGGATGGACGGTGCAGAGGTAGGCGTAGGTACCGGGCTTGGTGAACGTGTAGCTGTAGGTGGCGTGGGTGGCCAGGGCAGCCGAATGCAAGGGGCCGCCCGATCCGGCGCTGGTGACGGTGTGGGCATCGCCGTCCTGATTGGTCCAGGTCACGGTCGTGCCCGCTTTGACCTTCAGGGTGGCCGGGGAAAAGGCGAAGTTCTTGATCGCCACGGCGTTCCCGCTCACCGGCGCATCTGCCGCCCCTGCGCCCGAGGGACTCATGGGCATGGTCATGCTGGGCATCGGCGAGGCGCCGAGAGCGGCGCCCGTCGTGTTCCCAAGCCCCGAGGCACCGGGCATTCCTGCCGTCTGATGCTGCCCCGGACCTGCTGTGATGGCGCCGGCCGCGGCGGGCGAGGAATGCGACGACTGGCCGCATGAGCTGAGGAGCCCCAGCAGGCCGGCAGTGGCGAGGGCGGCGACGGCCACTCCGGCCGCACCCCGTGATCGCCGGCCTGGCGGGCGAAAGTTCACATGCATGGCGTTCGTTCCTCACGGATCAGGCGGAGACAGGGACTGCGCCGGCAGGGCGCACGCAACCGCAGGGATGTGTGGTGGATGCCTTGTTCAGGGGCGCGTGCCCTTCGCGGACCTGGCGAACGGGCATGGGTGTCGCCCCGTGCCGGCCATGCGCCTCGACGTGCGCCGCGCTGCGCATCTGCCCTCGCGCGCCGCGAAGGTGCAGGCGGTATGCGGCAGTTCCCCGTGCGGGCAGCCGCGAGTGACTCGGGGCAGGTCGGCGTCGCCCCGGAGGGGTGGTGCGCACGCTGGTCCGGGTGGACGTATCCCCCCGTGGTTGCGCAGCCCTCGATCGCTGCATGTGCCGAGCCGTCGTCGTGGTGAGCGCTGGGCACGGGCCGGGGCTGCGCGGTGGCGCCGAGCTCGACGCACGGGGGCGGAGGAGCGTGGCGGGCAGCGGGATCGTGTGCGTCACGTGGTGGAATTCGGTCACCTCGGATCCCTCCTTCGCTGTATGGGAATCGATGACGAATTGCCCGCAAATAGGGCTCTTGTTCTGCTTCACGGACGGCAGGGGTCCCACGGTTCGGCAGATCTGCACATTTGTGGGACTCCTTGGTATCGCCGCAGATCAGCCGCCCTCCCCCGGGCACCGCGCATGCCTGGTCCTGGTGGTGTGGCGCGACTGGCCCCCACGGCACCTGAAGACCTGGCGGGGACATGCGGCGCACAGCGCTCGCAGAGTGCCACCCACACCATGCCGTGAGTTACAGGACAAACCCACACATATGCGCGATGATCGGCTCATGCCCTGGGGTTCCCGAAAACGTGGTCCAAGGACCGATCCGGATCGCTCCGCCCACCGTGTCTCTGGTGAAGGGGCCTTTTCGACCGCAGATGAGGAACTGCTGCGCGCTCTGTACACGGATCACGCAGACGCCTTGTTCCACTACGCGCTGCGACTGACCTCAGGAGATCGGCAATGGGCAGAGGACGTGGTGCAGGAGACACTGCTGCGAGCGTGGCAGCATCCCGACGCGTTCGACCCCGCACGTGGCCCGGCCCGGGCATGGCTGTGCACGGTCGCCCGGCACCTGGTCATCGACGCCCACCGGGCCCGGCAGACCAGGCCGGCCGAGGCCGGCGGCGATGCGCTGGAGCGGGCCGCCGAGCAGAAACCGGGCGAGGACGAGATCGAGCAGGCACTGCAGAGCTGGGCGGTTGCCGACGCCGTCCGGTCATTGTCCCCGGACCACCGTGCCGTCCTGCTGGAGACCTACTACCGGGGCCGGACCATGGCAGAGGCCGCGCAGGAGCTGGGCATCCCGCTGGGCACCGTGAAGTCGCGCACGTACTACGCCTTGCACGCCCTGCGACTGGCGCTGCAGGAACGGGGGATCGCACCATGACCGTTGCGGGCAGGAGGTGGCGACCATGAGCGCGGAGCACGACGCCCTCCGGCTGGCGCTCGGAGGATACGTCCTGGGCACTCTGCCCTCAGCGGAAATGGAACGCGTGCGCGTCCATCTCGAGGAGTGCGCCGATTGCCGGGCCGAACACACCCAGCTGGCAGGATTGCCCGCGCTGCTGTCGACGGTGACCGAAGCCGAAGCCTCAGGCCAGACGGTGCCGACGGCCGACGGGGACGTGGCCCACCAGCTGGTGGCACGGGCAGCCGAACGCACGCAGGTCTCCCTGCCTCAGCGGCCCGCCGCGCCTGCGGTGCCGCAGGCGCCAGAGGAGGGTGTGCTGGAGAGGTTGCTCCAGCAGGCCGCGGCCCGACGCCGCAGAACCTGGCGTCTGCAACTGGCCGGCGCTGCCGCCTCGCTGACGCTCATCGCGGCAGCGGCCGGCGGCACCTGGCTGGCGGCCATCGGCTCCGTGAGCAGTCAGGCGACGCCGCCCGGGCCGACCGCGCCGACCGCCTCGCGCACCTTCTCCGGAAGCGATGCCACCACCGGCGTCTCCGCCTCGGTGAAGGTCTCGCCCACTGTCTGGGGCAGCATCCTGCAGGTCTCCGCCAAAGGGGCGCCCGCCGGCATCACCTGTCGGCTGCAGGCGGTCGGACCCGGCGGAGCCAGGGCGGACGGCGCCACCTGGCGCGCGGGCGAGTACCGTCCTGGCACTTCGATCCCGGGGGCGGTTGCCTTTTCCCCGGGAGCCATCGAGCACTTTGAGATCCTCGCAGGCAACGGTCAGAAGCTGGTAACCGTTCGGGCGTGAGGCGATGCCAGGGCAGTCATGTCGCTGGGCCACCTGGTCACCCAGCGGCTTGACCCACAGCTGTCGGATATGAGCGCATGGTGACACGGGGGCAGGACGCCGTCGCCATCCATCGAAGGGCCGGGCCGTCAGCGGGGAGCAGCCGGACGGTCGACAAGAACCGAGCGTCCTCAAGACCGGGGGCGAAGCTGTCGGAGCGCGCACAGGACATCCAGACGATGCCCATCGCCGAGGATTCTGCTCACGACATCGACCGCACAGGCCACGCTCGTGATCACCGACGTCGGCGATGCCACCGCACCGCACGACTGCGGGACCGACAACGCCGTCCGGCCGGCGCACCCGGGCGATGAGCGCGGTGGCACCCCTGGGGCGGTTCTGCAGCTCGGTCGCGGGCCCCGGGCCCGCTCCCGTCACGCGACTTCCGTGACAGGCCATCCGCCCCGCGCCGGGCCCCTCAGGTACCGGCCGCATACATGGGTGGCCAGGGCCCTGGTCATGCCCGGCGCGCCGACAGACTCCGGGCCTGGCCACCCTCGCCCCCGACTCCGGCGAACCGGGAACCGGTCCAGTCCTCAGCCGACCTGATGCGTGAACGCGTCGACGGGTCGTGCACTCCGTATCCCGGTGACCGGCGCCGCCGCCCTCTCTCCCTTTCCTTCACAGTCCGCGCGGCCCGGAACAGCGGATTCGGGGCGCCTGCACGCCGAGGTCGGCGACCCAGCCGAGGCGCGGGCAGGGCCGTCCGTCCCGCTCCACGGCACGACATTCCCGCAGGGCCGTCCGGAAGACCACGGGCGAGGAGACCGAGCTGCCAGTGTCCGGTCCGGCCGAGTACGGCAGCGAGCTCTGGGCAGAGGTGACTGAGCCCGACTGAGCCCGGCCGGGCCGCCGACAATCACGGACTCGCAAGAAATCGAATAAAAGGGGCGAACTTCGAACCGTCCGGCACGCGTCGCTCGTGTAACTGAATGAGCGCGCCAATGCAGGATCCGGCCTACCGACCGCCCCCGACCTTGTTGGCGGTCACTCCGTTCCGGTCTCCGTACATCCACAGAAGAGCCAGAAGACCATGTTCGTGACCGATTTCCCCAGCCAGACCTCACTGCGCGGAAACCCCTGCCACCGTCAGGCGCTGCTGACCCTGCCCGCGCAGGAGGCTCACGTATCCGCCACCCGTCACTTCGCGGCCGATCTGCTGGATACCTGGAGCGTGCCCGCAAGCGAGCGGGACTCCGCCGTTCTCATCGTCGGTGAACTCACCGCCAACGCCGCCCAGTACGGGCGCGAGCGTATGACTCTGCAGCTCGCCCTCGACCACGACACTCTGCACATCGTGGTCAGCGACTCCGGCATGGCCGTGGACCGCCACCGCCCCGACACCGCCCCCGACGAACACGGCCGCGGCACCGGCATCGTCCAGTACCTCGCTCAGTCGACCGAGATCCACCAGACACGCAGCGTCCGCGAGGTCCACGCCTGCCTGAGGTGCTCGCCATGACCGGGCCGGTGAGGCCGATGGCATCGTCGTCCTCAGTCCCCTCAGGCATTCCCGTACGGGCGTGCAGGGCCCGGGAGTGGGTTTCGATCGGGTTGGCCGAGGACGCGTAGGCCGGGCGCGTCGTCTTCCGGGTGCTCAGCCACCAGGACGACAAGCTGCGCATCCCTTGGGGGATGTGCCGGCGCTGGTCGAACAACTGCCGCACCGCTTCATCACGTGATTCGCCAGTTCCGAGAGGGCG
>NZ_JBHYKH010000409.1:1819-3091 GCF_042741275.1 Streptomyces sp. NPDC058964 | reverse complement strand
GGCTTGCTCGCCTCGCGCTGTCGCTGCGGGGGGGCGGGGGGCCGCCCCCCCCCCCCCGCCCGGGGGCCGAAGTGGGTATCTCAGGCAGCCGGACGGCTCGAGAATTCCTCGACGAGGTCGAGCGTCAGGTCTGTCAGGTCGCCCTCCACCTCGCGGGGGATACGGTCGATGGGCCTGTTCCCGTCGAGTATGTCGGGCACCTTGGTCGAGGCGATCACGTATGCCCAGTGGATACTCGAACGCCCGCCAAGGACCCTTTCACAAACCCAGTCCTGAAATCCCGTCAAGGGCGAGACCCGCGCAGCGGTACAGAACCCTTCGATGAATGCCACCATCGTCGAGAATCGGTCATCCAGCAGATACATCCGGCGTCGATTCCGCAGGTGGAAGCAGAGTTCTTGGATTTCCATCATCTACCCCAGGTCAGGTCGCCCGTCGAGGCGAATGTATTCCCAGTACTTCCATTGTCGACGATATGTGTTCAGGTCCATGCCTTCCGAACCGGTGAACGCGTCGTACGCGCGGCCATCCTTGATCACCAGGAAGTGGTTGTGCCACTGCCCATAGGGATCGCGTTCGGACGGGCCCAGCTTTGCTCCCAGGCTGTCCTTCATCTCGTAGATCTCGCCCCCGACCTTGCCCTTGATCACCTCGGCGCACTCCAGGCAGTTGCTCTGGGTGGCAACGGGCCAGCCGTTCGAGTCGATCTGGGGCCCTCCCGAGGCGGGCGTGCCCTCAGCCTCACGCAGGGCTTGCCCGAGGCCGTTGTTGAAACGGCTGATGCCATCGGTGATTCCGTAGATGCCCGCACCCGCCACCCCGGTACCGACGACGATCGCCGGCGCTCCCTCGAGACAGCCGATGATGGTCAGGCACAGGCCGCCGCCCGCGATGTCGATGGTGGCGCCGTCCCCGACTGCGATGACGCCCAGACCCGTCTCGAAAAGACCCTTCCAGATGTCGGAGTTTCCGAGGATTGCCTGCCCGTAGTCACCGATCGTGTTGACGGTGTCCTTGAGCCAACCCGGTACCCAACTGCCGTCGTCATCGTGTTGGCTCTGCTGCTTCTGCTGTTCGTACCATTTCCGCAACTCCGCCTGGGCCTGCTGCCGCTTGACGACTGCCGTATGGAAAGCCTCGTTCGCCGCCTGGTGGGCGGCGGTGGCGTCCTTGCCTGCCGCCGTGGCCGAGTCACGGGCCTGCCGCGCTGCCGTCCAGGCCGCGTGCGCGGAGCCCCCGGCGGCGTGTGGGGGGTACAGTTGGGGGGGCGCC
>NZ_JBHYKH010000409.1:0-1809 GCF_042741275.1 Streptomyces sp. NPDC058964 | reverse complement strand
GGCCGAGTACTGTGCCTGGGCAGCAGAGGTGACGGCCGCGGCCGCGGCGTTCTCGGCGTCCTGCTGCGCCTTGCGAGCGGTGTTGGCGGAGGCGGTGGCGTCCTTGGCGGACTGTTCTGCCTGGGTGGCGAAGCCGTCGGCCTGGGCCGCGTACTTCTTGGCGTTCTTGGCCGCGTCCTCGGCTTGTTTGGCGTAGCCGGCCGCCTCGTCCGCAGCCTTGGCGGCGGTGGCTGCCGCCTTGCCGGCTTCCGCGGCGTTCTTGTGCGCGGTGGCTGCCACGCCTGAGGCCTGCGCGATGAGCTGTTGGATCTGCGCCTCGTGGGTGATGGCGAGCTGGTCCTGCCGCTGGGCCTTGTACTGACCGACGGTGACGAACGTGTGGAGCAGGTCCGAGGGCCCCTCCAGGGCGATGCGGGCCGCGGCCTTCACCTCCGGGCCGGTGTCCTTGTTCTTGGCGTCGGCGAGCTGGGCGACGCGGACGCGTTCGTCCTGGGTGCGCGCCTGGGCGTCGCCGGTGGTGATGAACTGCCGCAGGGCGTCCGCGGTGTCGGAGTTGAGCGCGGTGCGGCCCGCCTGTTGCTCGATGGGGCCCGCGTTGGCGATGATCCGGGCGACGTACAGGCGCATGTCCTGCTTCAGCGCCTCGTACTGGCCCGTGGCGACGAACACGCTCACCGCGGAGTCATCGCCCTCCAGGGCCTTGGCAGCGGCAGCGCGGACATCGGGCGAGTCGGCGGCTTCCGCGAGGTGCTCGACGTCTTCCCGGTCGTCCTGGGCATCCGCCTCCTGGCGGCCGGTGCGGATGTAGTCGGTCGCGTCCGCATCGGAGCCGGCCAGGGCCACGAGGGCGGCGGACTGGCTCCACGCGCGCCCGACCTTCGCCGTCGCCAGGGCCACCTTGCGGGCTTCGGGGGCGAACTGCGCGACATCCGCGCCGGGCTGGGAAGCCCGGTCGGCGAGCTTGGCCGCCTCGGCCTGAAGGTCCTTGCCCTGCTGCGTGGCCGCCTGCTGGGCCGCGGTGCGCTGGTCCTCCTGCGCCTTGAGGTCCTGTGCGCGGTCGATGGCTTCGTTGGTACGGGCGGTCAGCCCCTCGGCGTCGATACGTACGGCGAGGTCGTGGACCTTCTGGGCCTTGACGACGGCGGCGCTTGCGGCGTCGGCGTCCTTCTTGGCCTCCTTGGCGTGCGCGGCGGACTGTTTGGCGGCGGTTGCCGCCTGTCCGGCGTGGGCGGCGGCGTCGTCGGCTGCCTTGGCCGCGTTGTCGGCGTGCGTGGCCGCGTCGTTCGCGGCGTCTCGTGCCTCACCCGCGTCGGTGGCTGCCTCGTTCGCCAGCGATTCTGCCGCGTCGGCGGCGCGGGCGGCCTCACGGGCGTGCCGGTGGGCGCTGGCCGCGGCGTTCTGTGCTTCGGCGGAGTGGGCGCCGGCCTGGGCGGCCAGGGTATTGGCCTGGTCGGCGGCGTTCGCGGCATCGGTGGCGTCGCTTCCGGCGCCGCCCGCCGCCTTTGCCGCATCGGCGGCCGAGGCGGCTGCGGTGCGGGCAGAGTCGGCGGCCTGAGCGGCGGCGCGAGCGCCGGCGGCGGCGTCCCGGGCCTGCTGCGCCGCCTTGCGGGCGGCCCCTGCCTGGCCCGCGTCCACGGCTGCGTTCGCTGCCGCGTCACGGGCTTGGGAGGCGGCTTGGGACGCCCCGTCGGCGGCCGCGGCGGCCGCGGAGGCGGCGTTGGCGGCGACCCGGGCTGCGTTGGTGGCGGCGTTGGCCGCGTCGATCGCGGTCTGCGCGGCGGTGGCGGCCTGCTTGGCCGCGCTCGCAGC
>NZ_JBHYKH010000408.1:4593-8270 GCF_042741275.1 Streptomyces sp. NPDC058964 | reverse complement strand
CGGGGGTTACTGGGGGGGGGGGGCGGTGTTGGGGTGGGGATGTGTCCCCGGGGGCCCCCCACACACCGGGCCGTTGGGGGTGGCTCCCCGCTTCGAGCGCGAGAGCCTCGGCAGGTTCCACGCGACGATGGCCTCGGCGCGGATCCACGCCGTCTACGGCTCGCTCGTCGAGGTCATCGAGGTGACGGGCGGACTCGCCGTCATGGGCCTCGGCACCTGGAAGCTGGCACAGGGCCAGCTCACCCTCGGCGGGCTGCTCGTCTTCCTCGCGCTCATCGGCAAGCTCTACAGCCCGATCCGCGGCCTGTCCCGCCTGGGCAACACCTTCTACGCCGCCTCGGCCTCCGCGGAACGGATCATCGAGTTGCTGGACCAGCGGCCACAGGTCGTCGAGGCGGCGGGAGCCCGCAGCATCGGCCGGGCGCGCGGCGAGGTCGAGTTCGACGGCGTGTCCTTCAGCTACCCCGGGACGGCGCGCCGGGCACTGTCGGAGGTGTCGTTCCGCGTGGCCCCGGGCGAGAGCCTGGCGCTCGTCGGAGCCAGCGGGGCCGGCAAGTCCACGGTCGCCAAGCTCCTGCTGCGGTTCTACGACCCCGACACGGGCGCGCTCCGTCTCGACGGAACGGACCTGCGCGACCTGCGCCTGTCCGACGTGCGGGAGAACGTGGCGGTGGTCCTGCAGGAGACGTTGGTCTTCCACGGCACCGTGCGGGACAACATCGCCTACGGGCGGCCCGGGGCGAGCGAGCCGGACATCGTCGCGGCGGCACGCGCGGCGGACGCCCACGACTTCATCGAACTGCTGCCGGACGGCTACGACACGATGGTCGGCCAGCGCGGCCGGACCCTGTCCGGCGGACAGCGCCAGCGCCTGGCGATCGCGCGCGCCATGATCCGCAACGCGCCCGTCCTCCTCCTGGACGAACCGACCACCGGGCTCGACGCGCGGTCCGGCCTGAGGATCATGGAGCCGTTGCGCCGCCTCATGGCCGGGCGGACGACCGTCGTCATCTCGCACGATCTGCTCACCGTCCGGGACGCCACCAGGATCGTGGTCCTCGACCGGGGCCGGGTCGTCGAGTCGGGGACCCATGACGAGCTGCTCGCCCGGGACGGCACCTATGCCCGGCTGTACCGGCTCAGTCCGGTACCGGGCCACCTCGCCGAGTCGGGTTCCCTGCCGCGTGGCACGGTGCTGTCATGAGCGGCGCACGGCCGGCCCCGCCGCTGGCGCCCGGCGTCCGTCCGGTTCCCGGCTACGAGGTCCTGGGACATCTGGCGCGCACGGGCTGGCTGGACGTGTACGACGCGTGGAGCGAGGAACGGGCCTGCCGCTGTGTGATCAAGGCGGTACGTCCGGACCGCAGCGGCGAACCGGAGCTGGGTGACCGGCTGCTTCGGGAGGGCCGGTGGCTGCTGGGATTCACCCATCCGCACCTGGTCCGCGCGTACGAGACCTTCGCGTCACCGGAGCCGCTCGTCGTCCTGGAGACACTCACCGGGCAGACGCTGTCCCACCTCGTCGGCAGCATGCGGCGCCGGCCCTCGGCCGCGGACGTGGCGCTCCTCGGAGTGCAGCTGTGCTCCGCGATCCACTACCTGCACGGCCGCGGACTGCTGCATCTGGACCTCAAGCCGTCCAACGTCGTCGTGGACTGCGGGCACGCGAAGGTGCTCGACCTCAGCCTCGCGCGGCCGCCCGGCCCCGCTCCCGCCGGGTTGGGCACGTTGCGCTACCTCGCCCCGGAGCAGGCGCGCGGCGGACACCTCTCCGCCGCGGCCGTCGTGTGGGGCGTCGGCATCACGTTGTACGCGGTGGCCGGCGGTGACGTGCCCTTCGGCCGCGACGGATCCGGCGCGCCGACGGAGGACGTCCACGAAGCACGGGACCCGGAGGCCGGCGGCGGCAGCGCCTCGGGGCCCGGGGCCCGCCGGTATGCGCAGCGGGCGTCCGTCGTGGCGTGGATGGGCGGCCCCCCCGCGCGGGCCCCCGCCCCCGCCCCGGCCGAGGGCGGCGGCAGGCGGCGGTCGGGCCGGGGGCGGTCGGGCGGCCGGCGCCGCCCCCCCGCGGCGCCCGCGCCCCGCCCCCGGCGCGGCCGCCGCCCCCGGCTGCCTGCGGGCGGACCCGGCCGCCAGGCTCACGGTGCCCGAGCTGGCCGTGGCCCTCGGAGGCCGCGGAACCTAACTCTGCTGACCGGCCACGCCCAGTCGCGCCTTCGCGAGTACGGTGCCGTCGGGCCTCGTCACACGGGCGCCCGACAGCGCCGAGGGGTCGACGGAGGCGGGGGCGCCCCAGGAACCACTGCCGTGGCGCACGGTGAAGGTGCCGACGGGGACCGTGGAGCCGTCCTTGCGCTCGAGCAGGCACACGACCTTGCCGTCGTAGGGCGTGCCGGCCTGGGAGAGGTCGATGGTCATGTAGACCCAGCCCTTGGGGTCGGCGTGCGCGTAGACCTCGCCGACCGCCTTGTCGTGGGCGACGGCCGAGGCCAGGTCTCCGGACAGCAGGTCCGCGTCGGTGCCGACGGACGCGGAGGAGCCGGCCACGACGTTCTCGATCGCCGTGCCGACCGCCCAGCCTCCGAAGCCGACCGCTGCGACGAGCACGGCCGCGGCCGAGGCGATCCGCAGCCGCGCCCGGCCCCGCACGCTCTTGCGGGGGACGGTGGACTCGCCGGACTGCGGGTGTCCCTCGTGCGCCGACGCGGCCTGCGTCAGGGCCTGCGCCACCCGGGCCTCGAACCCGACCGGCGGCTCGCTGCCGGGCAGCAGCCCGACGAGCCCGTCGCCCACGAGGGTCAGCTGTTCGACGTACTCGCGGCACGCCGCGCACCCGTCCAGGTGGGCGACCGCGCCGGCCCGTTCGCGGCCGGGCAGCACGCCGAGCGCCAGCTCGGCACCGATCTCGCGCAGCTTCTCGCAGGACGCCTCATTTGACATGGTCGCCTCGTTTCGGAGACGTGAGCGTGGTCCGCAGTTTCCCCATCGCAGTCCTGATGCGTGTCTTGGCGGTGCCCAGCGGGATCTTCTCCGAGTCGGCCACCTGCTGGGCGGTCATGCCGTAGATGCCCGCCATCACCAGGGCGCGGCCCTGTTCGGGCGGCAGTTCGGCCACGGCCGCCCGCAGCCGGGTGGACGCCTCGTCGGCCAGCGCGTGCTGCTCGGGAGTCTCGCTGCTGACCACGCCGAGGATCGCCTCGATGTCCTCGGGCGCCACCGGCTCCGGCTGCCGGGACCTGACCGCGTCGATGGCGAGGTTGTGGGCGATGGCCGTGAGCCAGGTCCGCACCGAGCCCCGGCGCGCGTCGTAGATCTGGGCATGGCGCCAGGCGCGCTCGAACGTCTGCTGGGCGATGTCCTCGGCGAGCTGCGGATCCCCGGTGACGGCGACGGCGACTCCGAAGACTGTGTGCTGGAACCTCCGGACGAAGGTGACGGCGAGCTCCGGATCACCCGTGGCCAGCCCGGACAGCAGAGCCTCGTCCGGCAGGCGGCCCGTGGGGAACCGAAACCTTGACATATCCGTATATACGGTTCGCCGACGTCTCGGGATTGCCTCACCGTTCCTGAAGCGGAAGACCATATTCCGATTCTCTCTCGGTCCGGCTCTTCGCGTCCGCTGTGATCCGTCCGGCCGTTCCGGGCGAGCGCACGAGACCCCGGGCCCGTGATGGGCC
>NZ_JBHYKH010000408.1:771-4583 GCF_042741275.1 Streptomyces sp. NPDC058964 | reverse complement strand
GGGTCTCGGTGCGGCCGGTCCGGCTGTGTCAGCTGCTGGAGCAGGTGTTGCCCGACGTCGGGTTCATGAGCCCGATGAGGTTGATGCTGTCGCCGCACACGAGGACCGGGATGTTGACGGGCACCTGGATGACGTCCCCGGACAGCAGGCCGGGGCTGTTGGTGGCGGTGCCGGTCACTGGGTCGGGGTCCGCGGCCTGGGCGGCCGTGGTCCCGGCGAGAGTGAGGGCGCCCGTGAGGACGGCGGTCAGTGCGGCGGCGCGGATGCGCATATCGCTCTCCCTTGTCGAAGGTGGGGTGTCTCCATCACACGCGGTGGCCCGCAGGGGCCGCATGCGCTGTTAGGCCGGATGGAGGCGGCCCGGGGCGGCCGTGTCCTCGGCGCAGCCGTGCCGAACCGCTTGCATGCTCTATGGCATACCCCATAAGTTACTTGCGGGTAGCCCGGTGAACGCCTGGAGAGAGGCGGCTTCGGTCATGTGCGCACCACTGCTCGCCGTGCGCCGCGCGGTCGTCGGGCCGGTGGTGCGATGAGCCCCCGAAAGAGCGACAGCCGGGCGCGGATGGTTCTCGGCGCCGCCGCCCTGCTGCGCGAATACGGTGCCAGTGCCACCAGCGTCGACCGGGTCCTCGCCCACAGCGGCGCCCCGCGCGGCTCCGTGTACCACCACTTCCCGGGCGGGCGGGCGCAGTTGATCGACGAGGCGGTGGCGCTGGCCGGCGAGTTCATCGCGGGGCTCATCGACGCGGCCGTGCGGGCCGGGGACCCGTTGGCGGCGATCGACGCCTTCTTCGCACTGTGGCGGCACCGGCTGGTGGACAGCGGGTTCAGGGCCGGCTGCCCGATCGTGGCCGTGGCCGTGGAGACCAATGACGAGGCACCCCAACTCGCCCGCTCCGCCGCCGCGGTGTTCGCCCGCCGGCGGGAAGCACTGGCCGTCCTGTTCGTCCGCCACGGTCTGCCCGAAGAGCGCGGCAGGCTGCTGGCGGTATTCGTCATCGCCGCGGTCGAAGGCGCGGTGATCATGTGCCGGGCCGACCGGAGCACCGCTCCGCTGGACGCCGCCGCCGAGATCCACGACCTGCTGGTCCACGCCCTGCGGGACCGGCCCGACCGGGGTCACGCCCAGCGGTCGTGACCCACCGCCCCGACCCACCCAGCACGAGGAGCCGACATGCCCGCACTCGACCGCCAGGACGACGTCTACGTCCTCGACCTCGGAGACGGTGAGAACCGGTTCCACCCCGACTGGATCGCCGCCGTCGACGCGGCCCTGGACGAGGTGGAGGAGGCGGACGGCCCACGTGCCCTGGTGACCGCGGCCACGGGCAAGTTCTACTCCAACGGCCTCGACCTCGACTGGCTGTTCGCCCACGCCGACGAGTACCAGGACTACGTGATCTCCGTGCACGGACTGTTCGCCCGGTTCCTGTCCCTCCCGGTGATCACCGTGGCCGCCCTCCAGGGGCACACCTTCGCCGCCGGCGCGATGCTCTCCCTCGCCCAGGACTTCCGTGTGATGCGCGCCGACCGCGGCTTCTGGTGCCTGCCCGAGGCCGACATCAACATCCCCTTCACCCCGGGCATGTCCGCCCTCATCCAGTCCCGGCTCGCCCCGCAGGCCGCCCATGAGGCCATGACCACCGCCCGCCGCTACGGCGGCGACGACGCGGCTGCCGCCGGCATCGTGGACCGTGCGGTCGCCGAGGACGCCGTCCGGGACACCGCCGTCGAAATCGCCCAGGCCCTGGTGGCCAAGGCGGGCGACACCCTCGGCACCATCAAGGCCCGCATGTACGCCTCCGTACTCACTGAACTGCGCGACACGAGCAACCCCGTCGGCTGACACCGGCGACTGGGGTCCACTCGTGCGACATGGGCGGGCGGGGCCTGTTACTCACTTTCGGGTGAAGAGCGGCGTGCGGGTGGACCGGCCCGAGCGGGGCCGGCGCCGGCGGAGACCTGTGCCGACGCGAGATCCGGCCACGGGTGATCTCAAAATGGGGCATCAAGTACATAGGTGTACGTTACAGGCGAGGGTCACGGACATGTGCCCGGTCTGTAACAGGCCTCGCGGCACCCCCGGGTTCCGGCGTGCGGGCCGGAGGGTGTGAGTGCGCGGCCGCCCGGCCGCCGCTCGCACAACACACACTGTGTGGCCTGCGGTTTCACCCCGCGTGCCCGACGTGTGTTCTCACCCTGCGAAGGGGGACCCTGTGTCCGCATCAGTATCCGAGACCGTCCGTCGGCTGTCCGCCGCCGCTGCCGTGGCAGCGGCCGTCGTAGGGGCGGCGGCGCTGCCGGCGGCCGCCGCCGACCACCCGTCGGCCCGTCCGGATCGTGACCGCGTGGTCATCAGCGACGTCCGGTACGACTCGCCGGGCCGCGGCGAACGCTCCAACCGTCTCCTGAACCAGGAGTGGGTGGAGGTCACCAACAACAGCCGGCACGGCGTCAACCTGGACGGCTGGACCCTGTCGGACTCCGACGGCCACACCTACACCTTCCGGCACTACCAGCTGGACGGACATGCGACGGTACGCGTCCACACCGGATTCGGCCAGGACAGCAGGAGTGACCTGTACCAGGACCGCCGCTCCCACGTGTGGGACAGGGAGGGGGACACCGCCACCCTGCGCAACGACCACGGCCGCTTCATCGACGCCGCCTCCTGGGGCGACAGCCGCCGCTACGACGACAACCGCAACGGCCACCGCCGCTACGACGGCAACCGCTACGACCACCACCGCTACGACCGCCACTGACCGTGCCCGGCGCGCCGGTACCCGCTGAGCCGGTGTCCGGCGTACTTCGACCGGTGGCGCGCCGCTCCTGGAGAGCACCCGGAGAGCGGCGCGCCACCATGACGAGGAGGCGCACCGGCAGGGGTGCGCAGGCCGGTTCACTCACGACCGGGGAGCGGCACCCTCCCCCCGCAGGGCGGCGGCGCGCCCGTGATCCCAGAGGCAGACGAGGCTGCGGTCGCCGCCTCCGTCACGGATGTTGGCGTTGACGTCCGAGAGGAACGAGGTCAGGAAGGGCTGACGGCCGTGCCAGCGCCGCGCGAACCACTCGGCCACCCCCTCCTGGTTCAGCAACCTGGCCATCGGCCCGGACGCGAGGACCAGGAGGTCTCCGGGGCGTGTCGTGACGCGCTGCCACACGAGGTCCGCGCCGGTGACGGCGGGGAGGCGGGGCGCAGCCATCGCCGCGTCGGGCGCTACGAGGGGCGTCCAGCGCGGAGCGCTCCCCAGACCGTCCTCGGCGCGCAGCCGCAGCAGCCCGGCATCGCCGACGCCGAAGACGAGGTGCTGCCGTTCCCCGCGGTCGCCCAGCTGGGAGAGCAGCCCGTAGAGAGAGGTCGCCACCTGTGCGTGGTCGCCCGCCGTCACCACCCCGGCGGTGTTCGCCCGGGCCACCAGGCGCACCGAGTTGGCCACGCCCGCCAGCACGGTACGCAGTGCGGACGTGACCGTCGCGTCGTCACCCGGACCGAACAGGCCGTCGGCGAACAGCGACGCCGCGGAGGACAGCTGGATGACCAGGGCACGGCAGGCCGCGGTGGCCCCGGACTGCGACAGGGGCGCGTCGGGCGCACCGGCCGCCACCGCGCCCAGCAGCACCGGCGCGCCGAACCCGTCGACCAGGCGCAGATGCACGGCATCCCGGCGGTGTTCGCGATCCTCGCGATGGCGTGCACCGCCTACGGACTCCGCCCGCACGACGAGGGGACCGATAACGGCTACGTAGACGATGCTGTCGGGGCCCCACTAAACGCCGCTGGTGGGGTGGAGGGGGACCGCACCGGGTTG
>NZ_JBHYKH010000408.1:0-761 GCF_042741275.1 Streptomyces sp. NPDC058964 | reverse complement strand
ACCCCTGTTTGTTTCATTGTTGGGGGGTTTGGTTTTTGTTTATCCGACACATACCCGCGCTTGGGGGGCCCCCGCTTCCGCCCCCCCCCCCCACGACGAGGGGACCGAGATCGGCTCCGTCGACGATGCTGTCGGCGGCCGAGTCACGGCCGAGGGGGAGTTCGCGGGGCACGGCAGGGGTGGACGCCTGCGCGGTCGGAGGGACGGCGTCCTCGAATTCCTCCAGGCGGCGCCTGAGCAGCCGCACCTCCGCCTCGGCCGCGGCCTGACCGGCCCGGGTCTCCTTCAACTCCTGCTGGAAGGAGGCATGTTGTGCCGCGGACTGCTCGGCACGGGCCTCGGCCGAGTGCAGGGCGGCGCGAGCCTGTTCCAGGCGGCTTCCGCTCTCGTGGACAGCGCCCAGCAGCCCCGCCCGCTCGTTCCGCCATTCCTCTTGATGTCTGGCCCGGTCGGCCTGGTGAGCCGCGAACTGTTCGGCGCGTTCCGCCTGGGCCGAGCCGCGCAGGGACCGGGCCTGCGCCCGCAGCCGGAGCGCCAGCAGCGCGTTGCCCAGCATGCTCACCGCCAGGAGGACCCCGAGCACCAGCGCTGTCATGCGGCTTCACCGTCTCTTTCGTCTCTTCCGTCTGTGCCGAATCTTCCGTCGAGCAGGCGCAGCAGCCTTCGGGCCGGCGGCCCCCCGGCGCGCGCCTGCACCCGCAGCCAGGCCTCGGCGGGAGCCGTACCCGAAGGCGGCGCTGCCGTCACGTCCTGGGCGGTCC
>NZ_JBHYKH010000407.1:0-8280 GCF_042741275.1 Streptomyces sp. NPDC058964 | reverse complement strand
CGCGGATCTGGTCGACGTACTGGTCGAGGCCGACGATCACCGAGGCGCGACGCAGCTCCGCCTCGGCCCGCGGGGTGAGCAGATCACGGGCGCCGGGCCCCAGCCCGACCACCGCGAGCCGTCCCCGGGCCGGCCGCCGCGCCACCGCACAGGTCGCCATCGCGGGCTGCCCGTCCTGTCGTACCGACTTCCGCTTGGGGACGAGGAGTTCGCCCCCGCGCACCATCGCCGCGGCCTCCGCGACGGAGGGTGTGCCGACCGCGGAGAGGGGCGCGTCGGAGGGGTTGGGTACCTCGACGCCCGCCAGCTCCCCGGCGGAGTACGTCACCAGGGGCACGCCGAGGCGTTCGGCGGCGGCGACGATGCCGGGCTCACCGGACTTGGCCTCGACGGTGGCGAGTTCGGCGACGGAGCCGGCGCAGAGTCCGGCGTCCCGCAGCGCCGACTCGACCAGTGCCAGCACCTCGTCGGCGGGAGCTCCCCGGGACGCGCCGACACCGACGACCAGGGACGGCGGGCGCAGCAGCACCTCGCGCTCGCCGGGCTCGACGGCCCGGTCGGTCAGCCGGATGGTGTACGACCCCTGCGGCGACGTCGGCAGCGCGGGCAGCGGCCACGGCGACTCGGCCTCCAGCACGACGGGTTCACCGTCCAGCAGGGCCCGCGAGACGGTCGCGACGGACCCTTCGAAGCGGAGTCCGAGGGTGTCGAGTCCCGGGAGCCCGACCGCGTCCGTCGCGGTCGTCACGACCGGCTCGGCACCGAGCACCCCGCCCACCGCACGGGCGAGTTCATTGGCCCCGCCGCCGTGCCCGCCCAGCAGCGACACGGCGAACCGGCCGCCCTCGTCGACGCACACCACACCCGGGTCGGCCGACTTGTCGCCGAGCAGCGGCGCCACGAGGCGCACCACGGCCCCGGTGGCGAGGAAGCACACCAGCTGCTCGCACTCCGCGAACGCGGCCCGTACGGCGTCCCCGACGGGACCCTCGTACGTCCGCGTGCGCTCCGGCCACGCGGCCGCCAGCCGGTCCCGCGCAGCCGCGCCCGCCGCGGTGGCGGAGATGAGGCCGATCACAGAGCAACTCCTTCGCTACGCGCCTGAGGCCGGACGCCCCACAGCAGGAACACAGGATTGGTGGCCGCCAGCCGGGTCACGTCCCCCGGCAGCGGCGCCAGCCGCGACGACTGCAGCAGTACGCCGTCGCAGGACAGCCCGGCAGCGGTGAGCGCCTCGCGGGCGGCCGGCACCCGGTCGAGGGCGGCCATCGCGATCACCACCGTCCGCCGGGCCCGCCGTGCGCACGCGGCCACGACGGCGGGCAGTTCGCGCCCCCCACCGCCGATGAACACCGCGTCGGGGTCGTCGAGCACGGACAGCGCGTCCGGGGCCTCCCCGTGCACCACGCGCACGTCCACGCCGTGCGCCGCCGCATTGGCACGGACCCGCTCCACCCCGTCCGGGGACTTCTCGACCGCGACGGCGGCGGCGCCGAGCCGGGCGCACTCGACGGCCACGGACCCGGAGCCCGCGCCGACGTCCCAGACGAGATCGCCGAGGCGGGGCCCGAGCCTGGCCAGCGCCAGGGCCCGCACCTCGAACTTGGTGATCATCGAGTCGCGGTGCGCGAACGCCGCCTCGCCCAGGGCCCAGCCGGCGGGCGTCTCGCGCCCCCCGGCGAGGGTCCGCACGGGGCCCAGCGCCCGTGCCGTGTCCAGGCACAGCACCACGCTCACCGCCGTACCCCAGTCCCGGGCCGCGGCCTCGGCGGGCGTCACCCGCTCCACGCGCTCGCGCCCCGGATCGCCGAGCGCGCTCGCCACCACGAGGACCCGGTCCGCCGGAACCGCCGCGCCCAGCTCGGCGGGGCCCGCCCCCGGCCCGGTCAGCACGGCCACCTTGGGCCGCGCCCGGCACACGTTGACCGCGGTGCGCAGGTCACGCCCGTGCGCGCTGACCACCACGGCGTCGTCCCAGGGCAGTCCGAGCCGGGCGAACGCCGTCGCGACGGACGAGACGCCGGGCCGTACGTCGAGCCGCCCGGCCCCGAACCGTTCCGCCAGCGCCCGCACGATCCCGAAGAACCCGGGATCCCCGGAGGCCAGCACGACGACCCGGCCGTCCTTGTCGAGACACCGCTCGACGGCGTCCAGCGCGGGCGCCAGCGGTCCGAGCACGACGCGCTCCACCGTCTCCGGCAGCCGTACGGCGTCGAGATGCCGCCGTCCGCCCACGACCAGCTCGGCCCCGGCGAGCACCTCGTCCGCGACGGGCGCCCCCGTCCCCGTACCCACGACGGTGATCGACGGCCTCATGTGCTCGCGCCCCGTTCGCGCAGCGCCCTGCGGGCCTCGGGGTCGGCCTTGCGGAAGCCGTGGAAGTGACCCGGGTGGTAGAGGTGCGAGCGGGTGCCGTGGGCGTCGAGGGCCGGACCGACCAGGAACAGCGTGTGCTTCCAGAGCTTGTGCTCCTTGACCGTCTCCTCCAGCGTGCCGATCGTGCACTTGACGACCAGCTCCTCCGGCCAGGTCGCCTGGTGGGCGACGACGACCGGGGTGGAGGTGGGATAGCCGCCCTCCAGCAGCTCGCGCACCAGCTGTCCGCTGCGGGCCGCGGAGAGGAAGATCGCCATGGTCGTGCCGTGCCGGGCGAACTCGCGCACCTCCTCGCCGGGCGGCATCGGCGTCTTGCCGCCGCCCAGCCGCGTGAGGACCACGGACTGCGCCACCTCGGGGATCGTCAGCTCACGCTGCGCGAGCGCGGCCACGGCGGAGAAGGAGGAGACGCCGGGCACGATCTCCGTCGCGATCCCGATCTCCGCGCACCGGTCGACCTGCTCCTGCGTACCGCCCCACAGGGCCGGGTCGCCGGAGTGGATCCGGGCCACCTTCAGGCCCTCGGCGCGCGCCCGCCCGTAGACGGTGACGACGTCCTCGAGGGACATGGCCGCCGAGTCGAGGATCTCCGCGTCCTCCCGGGCGTGCTCGAGGACCTCCGCCTGGACCAGGCTGGCCGCCCAGATCACGACGTCGGCCTCGGCGATGGCGCGCGCGGCACGGAACGTCAGCAGGTCGGCGGCGCCGGGGCCGGCACCGACGAACGTCACCTTGCCGGTGGGGGCATCGGCCATGGGGAGGGGTCCTCTCGTACGAAATGTCATGGTGTGGGTGGGTGGAAGGGTGGCCGGATGTGCGCGATCGGGGTGCGATCGGATAGCAAGGGCCTATGGCGGTCTTCGTCGCGCTCGGCGCGTTCCTGATGACGCTGGTCGGCGGATGGACGGCACAGCGCGTGACCGACCGTCGCCACCTTGTCCTGGGTCTGGCCGGCGGTCTGATGCTCGGTGTGGTCGGTCTGGACCTGCTGCCCGAGGCGCTGCGCGCCGCGGGCCGGGTGATCTTCGGCGTACCCGCGGCCCTGCTGCTGTTCGTGGCCGGATTTCTCCTGGCCCATCTGGTGGAACGGCTGCTGGCCGCGCGGCAGGCGGCGCACGGCGGCGAGGAGCACGGTCACCGGGCGCCCGAGGTGGGCCTCACGGCGGCCGGCGCGATGGTCGGCCACAGCGCCATGGACGGCGTGGCCATCGGCGCGGCCTTCCAGGTGGGCGGCGGAATGGGCACGGCGGTCGCCCTCGCCGTGATCGCCCACGACTTCGCGGACGGCTTCAACACGTTCACCATCACGAGCCTGTACGGCAACGCCCGCCGCAAGGCGGTCGCCATGCTGGTGGCCGACGCCGGCGCGCCGGTGCTCGGCGCCCTGTCGACGGCCTTCTTCACGATCCCGGCGCAACTGCTCGGCGGCTATCTCGCTCTCTTCGGCGGCGCGCTGCTCTACCTCGCCGCGGCCGAGATCCTCCCCGAGGCCCACCACGAGCACCCGGCCCGCTCGACCCTGCTGTGCACGGTCGCGGGAGCCGCGTTCATCTGGCTCGTGGTCGGCATCTCCGGCTGACGGCACCACGGCGCCCACCCGGGTGGTCACAGCTTCCCGCCCCGGCCGCCGTCCCGCCGTGCGGGCGCGATCAGCGTGGAGAGGTAGGGCAGCGGGGCCCCGTCGAGGTCGTCGGCGGGCCGGATGGACTCCTCCGGCAGCCCGAGCGCCGACCCCCACACCGCGTCGCCGATCCGCCCGGTCTCCCGCAGCGCCTGAGCGACCTCCCGGGCCTGCCGTCCGAACTTGTACGCCACGACCGTCCCCGGCCCGTTCAGCGCCTCCTTGAGTACCCCGGCCCCGGCCGTGACCGGCACCAGCGTCAGCGGCTCGGTGCCCTCGGTCAGCACGGCCCCGGACCGCGCCGCCAGATCCTGCATGGCGGTGATCCCGGGCACCGTCTCCACGACCGTCCCCGGCACCAGCTCCGCGATCGTCTGCGCGAGATAGGTGAAGGTGGAGTACACGTTGGGGTCGCCGATGGTCGCGAAGGCGACGGACCCGTGCTCCCGCAGCAGCCCGGCGACCCGCTCACCGGCCGCGTCCCAGGCGGCCTCCCGCCGCCCCCGGTCCGTCCGCTCGTTGAGCGCGAACACGACCCGGACGACCTTCTCCCCGGCCACGTAGTGCAGCACGGTCGCCTCGGCGCGCCCGCGCTCACCCGTGTCCATCACGGGTACGACGACGACATCGGCCGCGCGCAGCGCGTTGACGCCCTTGACGGTCACCAGCTCCGGATCCCCGGGCCCGACCCCGACTCCGACCAGCCTGCTGCTCATGACGTCCGGCACCTCTCCACGAACCGACGGGCCGCTCCGGGCTCGGACGCCCAGTGCGTGTGCAGATAACTCGCGTGCACGCCCTGCTGTACGAAACCTTCGACCCGCCGTCGAGGGGCGCGCACGCCCCAGGCGGGAGCCGCCCCCGAGCCGGGCTCGACGACGGTCCGGTGGAACTCGTGCCCGCGCATCCGCGTTCCGGCCGCGGCGAGCACACTGTCGCTCACGGCCACGGCGTCCCGGTAGCCCAGCGTCAGCCGCTCGCTCATCCGCGCGCTCGCGTCGAGCACCCCGCACATCGGCCGCCCGTCCAGCTCCCGGCACAGGTAGAGCAGCCCGGCACACTCGGCGGCCACGGGGGCGCCGCCGAGCGCGAGTTCGGCGACGGCCTTGCGCAGCGGTTCGTTGGCGGACAGCTCGGCGGCGTACACCTCGGGGAAGCCACCGCCGATCACCAGCCCGTTCGTCCCGTCCGGCAGGCTCTCGTCCCGGAGCGGATCGAAGACGACGACTTCGGCACCGGCGGCGGTGAGAAGCTCGGTGTGCTCGGCGTAGGAGAAGGTGAACGCCTCCCCACCGGCAAGGGCGACCACCGGTGTCTCGCGATGCGGGCCGACACCCTCCAGCCCGTCCGGCCCTTGCGGACCAGGCCGTTCAGGCCGAAGCGGGGGGCCGGGGGCGGCAGCCCCCAGGGCCTCGGCCGGGTCCCACGCCGCACCCGGCAACGCACCGGCACTCCGCGCCAGCGCGATCAGCGCATCCAGGTCACACCCGTCGCAGACCTGCGCACCCATCGCCGCGACCGCCGCGACCGCCTCCGCCCGCCGCTCGGCGACCGGCACGAGACCCAGATGCCGCGAAGGAGTGTCCACCTGCGGCGCCCGCCGCAACACCCCCAGCACCGGCAGACCGACGGAGTCCAACGCCTCCCGCAGCAACTCCTCGTGCCGGTCCGACGCGACCTTGTTCAGGATCACGCCCCCGACCCGCACCTCCGGATCCCAGGAGACGAACCCGTGCACCAGCGCGGCCACCGACCGCGACTGCGCGGACGCGTCGACGACCAGCACCACCGGCGCCCGCAGCAGCTTCGCCACATGGGCCGTGGACGCCAGCTCCTCCTCCCCGGCGGCCCCGTCGAACAGCCCCATCACACCCTCGACGACGGCGATGTCGCACCCCCGCGCACCGTGCGCGAACAGCGGACCGACCAGCTCGGGCCCGCACAGGTAGGCGTCGAGGTTGCGCCCCGCGCGCCCGGTGGCGAGCGTGTGGTACCCGGGGTCGATGTAGTCGGGCCCGACCTTGTGCGGGGACACGGCGAGCCCCCGCCCGGCCAGCGCCGCCATCAGCCCCGTGGCGACGGTGGTCTTGCCGCTGCCCGAGGAGGGCGCGGCGACGACCAGCCGGGGCACGGACGAGGACGTCACCACTCGATGCCCCTCTGGCCCTTCTGGCCGACGTCCATCGGGTGCTTGACCTTGGACATGTCGGTGACGAGGTCGGCGAGGCCGACGAGCTTCTCCGGAGCGTTCCGCCCGGTGATCACCACGTGCTGGGTCCCCGGCCGGTCACGGAGCACCTCGACCACCTCGTCGGTGTCCACCCAGCCCCAGTGCATCGGGTACGCGAACTCGTCGAGCACGTACAGCCTGTACGTCTCGGCGGCCAGGTCCCGTTTGACCTGCTCCCAGCCCTCGCGGGCCTTCTCCTCGTTGGTCGAGTTGTCACCCTGGATGCCGCGCTGGACCCAGGACCAGCCCTCGCCCATCTTGTGCCAGTCGACGGTCCCGCCCTCGCCGGAGGCGCCCAGCACCTTCAGGGCGTTCTCCTCGCCGACCTTCCACTTGGCCGACTTGACGAACTGGAACACCCCGATCGGCCACCCCTGGTTCCAGGCGCGCAGCGCGAGCCCGAACGCCGCGGTGGACTTCCCCTTGCCGATGCCCGTGTGCACGACGACGAGCGGCCGGTTGCGCCGCTGCCGCGTCGTCAGCCCGTCGTCCGGGATCACACTCGGCTGTCCCTGAGGCACTACGCGGCCCTCCTCGAAGTTCCCTGCACGTCCCTGACCAAGCCGGCGATGCTGTCGGCCCGCAGCTCGTCCAGCGTCACCGCCGTACCGCCCAGCTCGTCCGCGAGCCGTCCGGCCAGCCCGAGCCGCACCGGCCCCGACTCGCAGTCCACGACCACGGAGGCGACCTGCCCGGCCGCGAACAGCCGCGCCGCACGCCCGGCGAGGGCGACCGGCTCGGCCCCACCGGTGGCCCGCCCGTCGGTCACCACCACGACGAGCGCCCGCCGCGCGGGGTCCCGCAGCCGCTCCACCCGCAGCACCTCGTGCGCCTTCAGCAGCCCGGCCGCGAGCGGGGTGCGCCCGCCCGTCGGCAGCGACTCCAGCCGGGCCGCCGCAGCGTCCACGGAGGAGGTCGGCGGCAGTGCGACCTGGGCGTCGCGGCCGCGGAAGGTCACCAGCCCGACCTTGTCCCGCCGCTGGTAGGCGTCGAGCAGCAGCGACAGCACGGCGCCCTTGACGGCGCCCATCCGCTGCCGCGCGGCCATCGACCCGGAGGCGTCGACCACGAACAGCACGAGGTTCCCCTCGCGCCCCTCGCGCGTGGCCTGCCGAAGATCGTCCCGGCGCACGACAAGACCCGGCCCGGAGCGCCCCCGCGCCCGCTGATGCGGTGCCGCCGCCTGGACGGTGGCCGCCAGATGCAGCTTGGACAGCTTCCCCCGTGGCCGCCGGGCACCCGTGGTCCGCCCGTGCTCGGTCCGCGCCCGCGAACGCCGCCCGGCGGCGCCCTCGCCGATGCCGGGCACGCTCAGCACCTTCGTCCGGAAGGGCTCGGCGGCGCGGGCGGGGGACCGCTCGGCGGAACCGGAGGCATGCGGCTCGCCGCCCTCACCGGTCTCGGGCCGGGCGGCCGTGTCACCACCCTGCGGACCGGTGTCCGGTGCCGGCTGCCCGCCACCCCCACCGGGCCCGCCGGGACCGTCCGGGTCGGGATCCTCGCCGTCGGTGGAGTCCCCGAACTCCTCCAGCGTCTCGTCGAGCTTGTCCTCGTCGAGCCCCGGGGCGTCGAACGGGTTGCGCCTGCGCCGGTGCGGCAGCGCCAGCAGCGCCGCCTGCCGGACGTCCTCGGCGAACACGTCGGTGCGGCCCGCCCAGGCCGCGAGCGCCGTCGCCGTACGCGCCATCACGATGTCGGCCCGCATGCCGTCCACCTCGAAGGCGGCACAGGTCGCCGCGATCTGCCGCAGCGCTCCGTCGCCCAGCCGCACCGACGGCAGCAGCTCCCGCGCCGCCACGATCCGCGCCCGTACGGCGGCCTCCTCGTCGGCCCAGCGCGCGGCGAAGCCGGCCGGGTCGTCGTCGTAGGCGAGCCGCCGCCGTACGACCTCGACCCGCTGGCCGGGCTCGCGCGAGGCCGAGACCTCCACGGTCAGCCCGAACCGGTCGAGGAGCTGCGGCCGCAGCTCGCCCTCCTCGGGGTTCATGGTGCCGACGAGCAGGAACCGCGCCGCGTGCCGCACCGACACGCCCTCGCGCTCGACGTACGAGGC
>NZ_JBHYKH010000406.1:0-8304 GCF_042741275.1 Streptomyces sp. NPDC058964 | reverse complement strand
CCCCGCTGCGCACGACGGTGCGCCGGGTCAAGATCTGGACGCCGCTGGTCCTGCTCCTGGTGGTCATCCTCGGCGTGGTGCAGTCCATGCGCCCGCTGCCCGCGCCGGAGCTGGACCTCACGGCGCGGGAGAGCTTCACGTTCGAGGGCGGCAAGCCCGGGATCCCGTGGCGGGGCCGCGGGCGGGCGGGGCGGGGCGGGCCCGCGGGGCCCCGTGTGGGGGCGGGGGCCCCGCGCCCCCGCCGCGGCGGTGGCCGCGCTGCTCGGCGGCACGCTGGTCACCTTCGACGGCAGTGGCCGGACGGGGCCTGCGCACCCAGGACGGCAGGCGGCTGCGACGGACCGGGAACGCCGGTGCCGCGGCTCAGGCCAGGGGCACCCGGTCCCTCCTGACCGGCACGGAGCGGGGGACCGTGTACGCGGTGCGGGCTGCGGACGGCGGCAGCGTCTGGACGCACAGCGCCTCCGGCACCTCCGAGCCGTACGCGACGGTGGCCGGCGACACCGTCTCCGCGCGCGTGGACCAACGGGTCCCGGCCCTCGGCCTGGAGGGCACGGAGCGCTGGAGCGCGCGCCCGGCCAGGCCCGCGGCGACGACCGGCACGGCCCGGTCGCCCGCGGCGGCCGGCTCCGCGACCCCTCGGGGACCGGGACCGCGGCCGTCGACGCGACCGGCTAGTTGTCCAGTCCGATCGCGAACGCCGCCTCCAGGTCGTGCTGGGAGTACGTGCGGAACGCGACGTGCGTGTCGGTGGCCTCCACGCCCGCGATCTTGCTGATGCTGCCGGGGATGACCTCGGCCAGGTCGTCGTGCCGCTGCACCCGGACCATGGCGATCAGGTCATAGGTGCCGGTGACGGAGAAGACCTCGCTGACGCTGTCCAGCGCGGCGATCTGCTCCGCGATCTCGGGGATCCGGTCCACGCTGGTCTTGATGAGCACGATCGCGGTGATCACGGCTGGTTCTCTCCCTCGGGGCCGTCGCTGGGGCTCTCACCCTACTCGTGGTCCAGCCGGCCTGGTCGTTCTGCCGGGGGTCCGGGGGCTGTCCCCCGGGAAGGCACAGCAGTCGTCCGCCCGAACCGCACCCACGCGAAGAGGAAGCCCAGCGTGAAGCCGACCAGATGGGCGAGATAGGCCACCCCCGGGCCCTCGGTGGCGCGGCCCGCCGCCAGCCACTGCAGGGCCGCCCAGAAGGGCAGGACGACCCAGGCGGGGAAGCGCAGCGGGAGGAAGAACAGAAAGGGGAGGAGACTGGTGACACGGGCGTCGGGGAACAGGTAGAGGAACGCGCCGAGGACCGCCGAGATCGCCCCGGAGGCGCCGACCAGCGACTGCTGGGACGCGCTGTTGGCGGCCGCGTAGCCGATCAGCGCGAGATAGCCGCAGCCGATGTAGAACAGGGTGAACTGCACGCGGCCCATCCGCTCCTCGGCCATCGCCCCGAAGACATAGAGGAAGAGCATGTTGCCGAGCAGATGCACCCAGCTGCCGTGCACGAACAGGGCGGTGGCGGGGGTGAGGGCCTCCCGTACCGGGGCGGCGAAGAGCTCCGCCGGGATGACGCCCCAGTGCCTGAAATACGCCCGCTGGGCGGCCATCAGCGCGTCCCCGGTGCCGTACGCCGGATCGAGCCCGGACGCCGGCCCGAGCACGAAGATCAGACAGCACAGGGCGATGAGGCCGTACGTCATCGGCGCCGACGTGTCCCGAACCGCTCTGAAGGTCCTGCCGGCCACCGTGCTCCAGTTGCTGATCATGGACACAGAGCATGACGTAACAGGACGCAGTCGCACAGACCGCCTCGCCGCCGTGGACGGACCAGCGGTGAGTCCCTGCCAGGCCGTAGGGTTACGAGCCACACGCGTCGGGCAGACGGCGCGTCACGGACACTAGAAGGAAGCGAAAAGCCACGATGCCGGTTCCCCTGCCGACCGCCACGACGCGGTGGCGCTGCACCCTCTGCGGCAACCTCACGCGCTTCGACGTGACGCGTGCGTCGAAGGTCGTCGAGTACGTCCACCTCGACCTGGCGGGTGAGCCGAAGGTCGAGGAACGCGAGGTGGTCAGTGAGACCATCGAGTCGGTCCGCTGCCGTTGGTGCAACGCTGTGGACCAGGTGGAACTCGTGGACAGGCCGGGCGCCGACTCCTGAGCAGGAGCGGCCCCGCACAGATATTGGGGTGTGACGGATGGTGGAGACCGCAGGCGGGGGGCCGGGCGACGGCACCGCCGAGGTGCTTGACCGTCCGCTGCCCGACGGGGTGCGGCGGCGTGTCGTACAGATCGTCTCGGACGGGTTCGGGGGGCTGACCGTCGGCGAACTGCCCGCACAGTTGCGGCAGTACGCCCGGTTCGCCCCGAATCGCCGGGCGAAGTTCGCCGGGAACGCCATGGCGGCGGCCCTGGAGACCGACCCGCTGTTCCGGCAGCGCATCGGGGAGAAGCTGAGAGAGGTTCAGCCGGAACTCGCCGGCGCCCTGGACTCCGGCTCGCCGCCCCCGGCCGCGGACCCGCTCGACGTGGCGGCCGCGGCCTACGTACTGCGGCCCACGGGCTGGGTGAAGCTGGTCGCCGCGGCCGGCGAGGAGGCCCAGCGGGTGGACGCCGAGCGGGCCGGCGAGGAGAGCCGGGCCGAGCTGGAGCGGCTGCGCGAGGAGCTCGAACGGGCGCGGGAGCAGACCAGGGGCGAGACCGAGCGGCTGCGCGCCGAGCTCGAGGCGGCGAAGAAGGAGGCGGAGTCGCTGCACCGCAAGCTCCGTGCCGCCCAGAGCGACGTCAAACGCGGCGAGGCGGCCTTGCGCAAGGTGCGGGGCGAGATCGAGGCCGTGCGCGCCGAGGGGCACGCCCAGGTGTCCGCCGCGGAGAGCGAGACCCGGCGTCTCAAGGCCCGTCTCGGGGAGGCCGAGGCGGCGCTGGAGGCTACCCGCAGGGCCGCCCGTGAGGGACGCAGTGTCGAGGACATGCGGGTACGGCTGCTGCTCGACACCGTGCTCGATGCGGCCCAAGGGCTGCGCCGGGAACTGGCGTTGCCGCCCGTGTCCGTACGCCCGGCCGAGACCGTGGACGCGGTCGAACCGGGACGAATGACCCCGAAGGACATCGCCGCACGCGCGCTGTCCGAGAACGACCCCGCGATCCTCGACCAGCTCCTGGCCCTTCCGCAGGCGCACTTGGTGGTCGACGGGTACAACGTCACCAAGACCGGCTATCCGCAGATGCCGCTGGAGAAGCAGCGCCTCAGGCTGCTCGGCCAGCTCTCGCAGCTCGCCGCCCAGACCGGCGCCGAGGTGACGTGCGTCTTCGACGGCGCCGAACTGGCCGCGCCGGTCCTGCTCGCCCCGCCGCGCGGGGTCCGGGTGCTGTTCTCCAAGCCGGGGGTCACGGCCGACGAGCTCATCCGCCAGCTGGTCCGCGCCGAGCCGCCGGGCCGTCCGGTCATCGTCGCCTCGACCGACCGCGAGGTCGCCGACGGCATCGCCAAGGCGGGTGCCCGGCCTGTCGCTTCTGCGGTACTCCTCAAGCGACTGTCCTGAACATCAACGTACGGGTCCAATGCCCGAATTGATGGGACTTGTGCGCGACGTTGTGTCAAGCAGGTCTCACTGCATGTGAGTTGTGTGCAAAGAATGCATGCCGTGACGGGATTTTTTGGTGTGAGGATTTGAACTGATCACAGCAAGGTCACTAGGGTCTGGGCTCGAACCTCCACACGGGTGATCACTCAAAAGAAGGAGCCCGTCTCCGTGGCGTCCCATCGTCGACCCAAGCAGCCGAGTCGCACGCGCGTGACCGTGCTGACCACCGCAGCCGCCGCTGCCGTCGTTCTGAGCGCGAACGCCGCCAACGCGGCGCCCGGCGAGAAGCTCAGCAAGAGCGAGGTCAAGGCCAAGGTCGACAAGCTCTACGAGGAAGCGGAGCAGGCCACCGAGAAGTACAACGGGGCCAAGGAGAAGCAGCAGAAGCTGCAGAAGGAAATCTCCACCATCCAGGACAACGTCGCCCGCGGCCAGGAGGAGCTCAACAAGCTCCGTGACGGCCTGGGTTCGATGGCGAGCGCCCAGTACCGTTCGGGCGGCATAGACCCGTCCGTCCAGCTCTTCCTCTCCTCGAACCCGGACGACTACCTCGACAAGGCGTCCACGCTCGACCAGTTGAGCAGCCAGCAGGTCGAGGCCCTGAAGAAGATTCAGGACAAACAGCGCGAACTCGCCCAGGAGCGGGCAGAGGCCGGCGACAAGCTCAAGGACCTCGCCTCCACCCGCACCGAGCTGGGCAAGAAGAAGAAGGAAGTCCAGGGCAAGCTCGCCGAGGCGCAGAAGCTCCTCAACACCCTGACGGCCAAGGAGAAGGCGGACCTCGCGGCCGAGCAGGCCCGCGCCAGCCGCTCCTCCAGCGAGCGTGTCGACCTCGGCAACGACTCCTCCGCCTCCAGCCGGGCCGCCGCGGCCTTCTCCGCCGCCCAGAGCAAGCTCGGCACGCCCTACGTCTACGGTGCCTCCGGCCCGTCCTCCTTCGACTGCTCCGGCCTGACCTCCTGGGCCTACGCCCAGGCCGGCGTCACCATCCCGCGCACCTCCGAGGCCCAGGCCGGCATCGGCACCCGCCTCACGATGAGCCAGCTCCAGGTCGGCGACCTGGTGTTCTTCTACGGCGACCTGCACCACGTCGGCCTCTACGCCGGCAACGGCCAGGTGCTGCACGCCCCGCACACCGGTGCCGTCGTCCGCTACGAGTCGAGCAGCAACATGCCGTTCCAGTTCGGCGTCCGCGTCTGACGCTGCGGCTGCCGCCCGAACGGGCGATTCGCGACAACCGAAGCTGACCCCACGACCCGCTGCTGACCTGCGTCGGCGGCGGGTCGTCGCGTTGGGCGGCCCATGGGCGCCTTTGGACGGTACGTGTCCGCACGGCTACTGTCTGCCGGGTTTTCCGAGCAGTCAGACGTCCGTCAGCGGAAGGAGCGCGGCTTCCCGTGGGGTCCCATCGCCGCCTTGTACCGTCCGGGTTCGACCGGGGCGCCACCGCCCTGTGCGTACTGTCCGCCGCTGCCGCCGCCCTCGGCGCCGTACCGGCGGCCGCCGCGCCGCACGGTGGCACCCGCGCGGAGGTGGACCGTCTCTACCATGAGGCCGAGAACGCCACCGAGGCCTTCGACAGGGCGGGAGAGCGGGCCGGCGCGCTGCGCAGGGAGGTGGTCCAGGCGCAGGACCACATCGCCCGGCAGCAGGAGCGCATCAACACCATGCGGGAGGCGCTCGGTTCGCTGGCCGGAGCCCAGTACCGCTCCGGCGGGATCGACCCCACCGTGGCCCTGCTGTTCTCCGACGACCCGGCCGACTACCTCGACAGGGCCTCCACCCTCGACCGGATCGGCGCCCACCAGGCCGAACAGCTCCGGAAGCTCCGGTCGGCCATGCGCGAACTCGCCCAGGAACGCGCAGAGACGGCCGCGAAGCTCGCCGATCTGGAGAAGAGCCGCAAGTCGGTCGAATCCCACAAGCGGATCGTGGAGCGGAAACTCGCCAGGGCCCGGCAGCTGCTCAACTCCCTGCCCGCCGCGGAGCGCGCCGCCTACGAGCGGGCCTCCCGCGGCTCCGGCCCGCCGGACCTCTCGGGCGCCGTCGCCCCGGACGCCCGCACGGCCGCGGCCGTCGCCGCAGCCCGCTCCGCCCTCGGCCGTCCCTACGTCTGGGGCGCCAACGGGCCCTCCGGCTTCGACTGTTCGGGCCTGATGCAGTGGTCGTACGCGCACGCCGGGGTCCATCTCCCGCGCACCTCGCAGGAGCAGCGCTACGCGGGCAGGCAGATCCCGCTCTCCCAGGCGCGCCCCGGCGACCTGGTCGTCTACCGTTCCGACGCCAGCCATGTGGCGATGTACGTGGGCAACGGCCGGGTGATCCACGCGCCCTATCCCGGCGCGCCGGTGCGCTACGACCCGGTCGGGATGATGCCGGTCTCGTCGGTCACCCGGGTCTGACTTCGCGCGTCGGGCCGTACGATCGGGAAGTGGCTGGTCGCAGACGGGCGTGGTGCTCGGGAGTGGTGGCTCTGTGTCTGCTGTTCGTCCCCCTCGCGGGGTGCGGCGGGCAGAGCGGTGCCGAATCCGCGAGGACAGAGGTGCAGCGGCTGCTCGACCGGCGGTCGGCGGCGCTCCTCGGCCACGACGAGACGGCGTACGGCAGGACGGGCACACGCACGTCGTACCGGAACCTACGCGCGGTGCCGCTGGCGTCCTGGGCGTACCGGCTGACCGGCCTGCGCCGCACCGGCGCCACCGCCACCGCCGACGCGGAGCTCAGCTACCGCGTCGGCGATTACGACAAGGCCCCCGTCACCACCGATCGCGCGCTCACCCTCAGGCTCACGGCCGACGGCCACTGGTACGTCGCCTCGGACCGCCCCGCGAACAAGTCGTCCCGGCAGCTGTGGGACGAGGGCGTGGTGACGGCCGTCAAGGGCGGGCGCAGCCTGATCCTCGGGGTCGGGCAGTCGGACGGCGCGCTGCACACCTACGCGCGGCTCGCCGACCACGCGGTGCCGGCCGTGTCCCGGGCGTGGGGCACGCACTGGACGCGGCGGGTCGTCGTGCTCGTGCCGGAGTCCCTGGAGGGCATGGCGGGGCTCCTCGGCTCGCCGCCCGCGTCCTACCGCGGGATCGCGGCCGTCACGACCGGTGAGGCGGGCGGCTCGGGAAGGACGCCCGCGGACCGGGTGGTCGTCAACCCGGAGGCGTACGCCCTCCTGGGCGCCGTGGGCAAGCAGGTCGTGCTCACCCACGAGACGACCCATGTGGCCACCCGGGCGGACACGACCCCGGCCACCCCCCTGTGGCTCTCCGAGGGGTACGCCGACTGGGTCGCCTACCGCGGCACGGGCCGGACGCCCACCGAG
The DNA here is from genome assembly GCF_042741275.1 of Streptomyces sp. NPDC058964. NCBI lineage: Bacteria > Bacillati > Actinomycetota > Actinomycetes > Kitasatosporales > Streptomycetaceae > Streptomyces > Streptomyces sp. NPDC058964. The sequence continues at coordinate 1,411 of NZ_JBHYKH010000406.1, read as the reverse complement.
GCCGCGCCGGAGTTGGGGCGGGCCGTGCAGGAGGGCCGTGCCCCGGCGGACCTGCCCACCGACAAGGACTTCGGCTTCGACAGCGACCCCACCCGGCTGGCCCAGGCCTACGAGAGCGGCTGGCTGGCCTGCCGGATGATCGCCGACCGCTGGGGCGAGGCCCGGCTCGGTGAGTTCTACCGGGCCGTCGGCGCGCACGGGAAGCGGGCGGGCGCGGTCGAGGGCGCGCTGAAGAAGGTGCTGGGCACGACCACGGACGGGTTCACCTCGCAGTGGCACGACTACGTGCGCGCTCAGCTCGGCTGAGAGAGCAGGTCCAGGGCCTCGCGCAGCCACTCGCGCTCGGCCTTCCCCGTCGCCCGCGCGACCCGCAGCACGCCCTGCCGGAACAGGTCGCCGGCCTCCTCCGCCCGCACGGGCTCGCCGCCCCGGTAGAAGAAGCTCGCCGGGGTCTCCAGGAACTCCAGCCGGCGGCGCAGCACGGCGGCCTGCTCCGCGCGGTCCGGCAGGTGCCGCAGGAAGGCCAGCACCGTGTTGAAGCGGACCTGGTCCGTGATCTCGGCCTGCTTGGGGTGCCGCAGCCGCTCCAGCAGGTCCTCGCGTCCGGCGTCGGTCAGCGACAGCACCCGGCGCGGGGCGGCGCTCGCCCCCTCCTCCGCGTGCTGTTCGAGTTTTCCCGCGGCCACCAGTCGGGTGATGGCGGGGTAGAGGGCGCCGTCGCTGACCGGACGGACATGACCGCTCAGCGCCTTGATGCGCTCCTTCAGCTCGTAGCCGTGCAGCGGTTCCCCGGCCAGGAAACCCAGGATCGACAGTTCCAGCATGCCGGTCGCCTCCCTTGCGGACGTCGTGTCCCCATGATACCTCTTTTCGAGCTACCTCGATTAGAGGTATCCATGCCGAGGGGGATCCACCGCATGAACGCCCACCGCAAGCAGCTCGTCTCGCTCGCCCACCCCGTCTACTTCTCGCTCCTCGCCTCCGTCGCCTCCGGGATCATCAACACCGTCTGGGTTTCCCGGCTCGGCGGAGCCGCCGTCGCCGCCGTCGCCGTCGCGACCAACACCGAGAACGTGCTCCTCGGTGTCGCCCTGGTCTTCGCCTCCGGGACGACCGTGCTGGTCGCGCACGCCAGAGGAGCCCGGGACCCGGGCGCCGTACGGGCCGCGGTACGCGGCGGCTGGGCGCTGTTCGCCCTGGTCACCCCGGCGGTCGTGGCCGGCGGGCTGCTGCTGCGCGAGCCGCTCGCCCGGCTGGTCCTCGGCGGGCACGGGGGCGCCGCGGACGCCCTGGCGACCGCCTACTTCGCCGTCTCACTGCCGGGCATGGCCGTCTTCTTCGCCCAGCAGCTCGTCGACGGCATACTAAAGGTGGCCGGCGACACACGCAACCCGATGCGGCTCGCACGGCT
>NZ_JBHYKH010000405.1:0-8357 GCF_042741275.1 Streptomyces sp. NPDC058964 | reverse complement strand
TAATCAGCCCCCGCCTTTTGGCTGGGCACCCCCCCCCCGCGGGGGGATCTTGGGGATCTTGGGGGCCTGGGGGGCGCGGGGGGGGGGGCCGCCGCGTGAAGCCGCTCCAGACGAGCCCGTCGACGGAGGAGTGCTGATCTACCGGGTGGACGCTCCGCTGTTCTTCGCCAACGCCAACCGCGTCCACCAGCGGATCTTGAGCCTGGCGGCGACGCGGTCGCCCTGTCCGCGGTATGTGGTGCTGGATACCGAGGCCGTGTTCCATGTGGACGCCACGGCGGCGCAGGTCCTGGCTCGGCTCACCGCCGACCTGCGGGAACACCGCTGCGAGCTGGTGGTCGCACGCCCCCGGGAGACGGTCCTGGCCACCCTGCGCGCCAGCCCCTACGAAGAGGGCGCCACCCGGCGGCTGCGGGTGTTTCCCACCGTTCGGGAGGCGTATGCCGCACTGCGCAGACCCTGACCGACCGCTGCTGCTGTCCGTTGGCGCGGCGCCGTGTCGGCGCAAGCGCCGGACGCTTGCTGCTCCACAATCGCGTGCAGAGCGAACACGTTCCGTGTGGAGGCCGGATGACGTCTGACCGTGAGGTGCGTTCCGTCTGCTGCGGCCCTTCGCGGCCGGCGACGCCAGTGTTCGAGTCGTCGACCGGATCTGCGCGCGTGCGCACCGGCGAAGGCAATCCCGGCCGGGTGGGCATGGTGCTGCTGGAGGCGGCGGCTTTCTTGATGGGCTCGCACGACAAGTGGGCAGTTCCGGCAGACGGCGAAGGCCCGGTCCACGATGTGACTCTGGGTCCCTACTGGATCGACCGCTGTGCCGTCTCCAATGCCGACTTCGGGGCTTTCACGGCCGCCACCGGGTACGTCACGGAGGCCGAGCGGTACGGCTGGTCGTTCGTCTTCGCCGGGCTGCTGCCCCCCGGCTTCCCCGACACCCGAGCGGTGGCCGCGGCCCCCTGGTGGCGTCAGGTGCACGGTGCCTGCTGGCGGCACCCCGAGGGGCCGGGTTCGGATCTCGCGGACCGCGCCGACCACCCGGTGGTGCACGTGTCCTGGAACGACGCCTTCGCCTACGCCGTGTGGGCCGGTAAGCGCCTGCCGAGCGAGGCGGAGTGGGAGTACGCCGCACGCGGTGGTCTGGAGGGGGCCGCCTTTCCCTGGGGAGACGACCTGGAGCCGGGCGGCGAGCGCCGGATGAACGTGTGGCAGGGCCGTTTCCCCGACCACCACACCCGGCCCGACGGCTGGTACGGCACCGCCCCTGTGACCGCCTATCCGCCAGGTGGCCACGGTCTGTACAACGCGTGCGGCAACGTCTGGGAGTGGTGCGCCGACCGGTACGCCCCGGACTACTACGCCCGAAGCCCTCGCGAGAACCCCGGCGGGCCCGCGTTCGGGACGACCAGGGTGATCCGCGGCGGCTCCTATCTGTGCCACGCCTCCTACTGCCGGCGGTACCGGGTGGCCGCCCGCAGCTCCAGCACGCCGGACAGCAGCACAGGCCACCAGGGTTTCCGCTGTGCGGCAGACGCCGGGCCCGTCGGCACTCGCTGAGGGGCCCGGCGCCCAAGCGCGCCGTCAGTCGCGGTGGAACATACCGATGAGTTCCTTCTCCACGTCGGCGAAGGCTTCCCCGCTGACGTCGACCACCACTTGGCGGATCGTGCCGCCGAGGAACTCGAACGGCGGGCCGTAGTCGCTGGAGACCGGCTGGCTGGCGTCGCGGCCGACCGCGAGGCCCTCTCCGACCAGGGAGAAGTTGCCGGGCTGGGTCTTGATGTCGGATCGGGCGGCCTGACGGTCGTCCACGTAGAGGGTGAGCGTGCCGTGCGTGCTGCCCTGCTGGTCACGTTCGCGTGCCTGGAACACCACCGAGAAGGTGTGGTCACCGGGGCCGACCGGCTCTGGGGAGCTGATCTTCTGCTCCATGCGGCCGAGCCAGTTGTAGACGTAGTGGACGTGTCCGTCCATCAGGTACAGGCTGTGGCCGCCGAAGCGCCCTCCGTGGGAGAAGAGCACCCCGCGGGCTTCGGGTGTGTCCAGGCGGGCTTCGGCGACGATGGTGTAGGACCGGCCGCGGATGTTGACGGCCGCGACCTCGGGGACGTCGGCGCAGCCGGGGTAGTAGACGTAGCGGTCACGGGGCTTGGCCAGCTGCGGCCGGGGCGTGTTCAGGATCTCCATGGGGCTGCGGTCGTCCAGCGGCAGCCCGTGGTACTTCTCGGCCTCCGCCGACCACAGGCGCTTCAGCTCCTCGAGCTTCTCTGGGTGCTGTGCGGCCAGGTCCCGGTTCTCGGAGCGGTCCTCCCGCAGGTTGTACAGCTCCCAGACGTCCTGCTCGAAGTGGCTCCAGTTGGACGGCGCCGGTGGGTGCGCGGTCGCGGCGTGCCAGCCTTCGTGCCAGATCCCGCGTGTGCCGAGCATGGTGTAGAACTGCGTCTGCCGGGGGTCGGGCGCCTGCGCGTCTTCGATCACCTTGCGGAAGCTGGCGCCTTCGATCGGGCTCTGTTCGAAGCCCTTGACGACGGCCGGGGGCTGGATGCCCAGCAGGTCGTAGATCGTCGGGACGATGTCGATGGCGTGTACGTACTGGTGGCGGGTCTCGCCTCGCTGCTTGATGCCCTTGGGCCAGGCGACGATCATCGGGTCGGCGATGCCGCCCTCGTACGACACCCACCGTTTCCAGTACTTGAACGGGGCGTTGAACGCCCACGCCCACCCGCTCGGGTAGTGGTTGTAGGTCTTCGGACTGCCCATCTCGTCCAGGTGACGCAGGTTCTCTTCCATGTCGTCGGGCACGCCGTTGAAGAAGTTCATCTCGTTCATCGACCCGTTCGGCCCGCCCTCGGCGCTGGCACCGTTGTCCGAGACCGCGACGATGACGGTGTTCTCCAGCTGTCCGGACTCTTCCAGGTAGTCCAGCAGGCGGCCGATCTGCGCGTCGGTGTAGGAGACGAATCCGGCGAAGACCTCGGCCATCCGGGCGAACAAGCGCTTCTCGTCGTCGTTCAGCGACTCCCACGGGTGCACGAAGTCGGTGAGCGGCCACGGCTGGCCCGAGGGCCCGGTGGCCTCCGGTTCGCCGTGCGGGTTGATCGGGGTGAGCTCGGTACCCTCGGGCACGACGCCCAGCTCGATCTGCCGCTGCAACGTCATCCGGCGGTAGACCTCGTAGCCGTCGTCGAACTTCCCCGCGTACCTGTCGGCCCACTCCTTGAAGATGTGGTGCGGCGCATGGCCCGCGCCTGGGCAGAAGTACGTGAACCAGGGCTTGTCCGGGGCGATGACCTTGGCCTCCCGGATGAACTGGATGGCCCGGTCGGCCAGGTCCTTCGACAGGTGGTAGCCCTGCTCCGGGGTGTACGGCGGTTCGACCGGGTGGTTGTCGTAGACCAGGTCGGGGTACCACTGGTCGGCCTCGCCGCCGAGGAAACCGTAGAAGCGTTCGAAGCCGCGGCCGAGGGGCCAGTGCCGTTTCGAGGACGCCAGGGTGGCCTCGTCCGAAGGGACGAGGTGCCACTTGCCCAGGGCGTAGGTGTTCCAGCCGCGCTCGACCAGCACCTCGGCCAGACTCGCGTTCTCGAACGGGATCCTTCCGTTGGACCCGGGGAATCCGCTCGTCATCTCCGCGACGCAGGCCATCCCGTTGCTGGTGGCGTTCCGCCCCGTCAGCAGGGACGAACGGGTCGGGGAGCACAGCGCGGTGGTGTGGAAGTTGGTGAACTTCACCCCCATCTCGGCGATCCGCCGCATCGCAGGCGCCTCCACCAGCCCGCCGAAGAGGTCGAACGTGCCGAAGCCGATGTCGTCCCACACCAGGTACAGCACGTTCGGCGTACCGTCCGGGGCCTGCGGCTGTTTGTACGGCTCCCAGTCCGGCACCGACTGCCTGATGTCCTCCTGGATCACGCCCTTGAAGGGGATGGCCATCCTCGGGGTCTCCTTCGCGTTTCCTGGCGCCGCACGGTGACGGCCCTACCAAGGGGAGACGTCCCCACTCAGGCATGTCAGGCAGACCATGCCGACGTCAGGTCATCCCATCGGCCGCACCCGCGATGTATGCCATCCGGCACGGGGTGACGATGACACGAGGGAAGCGCCCTGAACGATCATGCGCGCCTCTCATCGCATCGGCATCGGAAGGAGCCGGGACAGGTGACCTACCAGCTCCGCCTCGAGGACCTCGGCTTTCTCGACCGTGCCCGCTTCCGGGAGACCTGTATCCGAGAGCTGCGTGCTCCTGCCGGCGCGCTCTTCGAGCAGCTTGCCGAACGCCCGGAGAACTGGCCCCGCTGGTTCGCCCCTGCCAACGACGTCCACTTCGAGGGCTCACCCCCCTACGGCGTCGGCTCGACACGCTGCTTCCGCCTCTACCGCGCCATCCGGGCTCGCGAACGGATCATCGCCTGGGACCCGGGCCGGCGCTTCGCCTACTGCGCCTACGAGGCCAACGCGCCGGGCGTCTCGGCGTTGGTGGAACAGTGGACCCTGGCGTCCACGGCCGATACTGCCACCACCGTCAGCTGGAACCTCGCCATCGACTCCAACCCCTGCGTACACCAGCTCCTGAGAGCCGGCCGACGTCACATCAACAAGCTCTTCCGGGAGGGGATGCAGCGGCTGGAGGTCCTGAGCCACGGCAGATGACGACCACACGTCGGCACATAGCGAGGTGGTCTTGGCGACCGTCTCATTCGGTGAGTCCGCGGTCGCAGATGAGGGTGCCGCTGCCGTCACAAGAGAGTTCGCCCTCTGTGCTGTCATCCAGGAGACGCCGAAGGCCGCGGCCGGCTTCGCCGTGCTGGAAGCGGGCGGCGACGTCGGCCGCCGCACACCCGGTCCGCCGAACCATTTGCCCGCCGGGGTCGCCGGCGGGGCCGGTCAGCCCTCCGTGGGCTTGCCGTGCAGCCGTACGGTGCTGAGGATCTTCATGATGGTCGCCGTGTCGACCTCCTCGCTCACGCCCTTGGCGCCGTAGAAGTTGAACGAGACCAGGTCGCCCGCCGAGTTCTCGAAGCCGAAGGTGAGCGACTTGCCGTCGGTGGCGCACTTGCCCTTGCGCGGGGTGTTGGTGGAACGGGCCCAGGCGTAGGCCCCCTTGACGCCGGACCTGGTCTTGTAGGAGGTGGCCTTCTTGTCGTAGGTGATGCTCTTCTTGTCCGGCTGCGTGTAGCCGCCGTACACCCACCAGGGCACCTCGCGCACCGCCGCGTCGCCCGGCGTCTTGGCGCCGCTCTCGCCCTTGGTGCCCACCACGGCCAGCGCGGTGTCGTCCGTCCGGCCGTCCTTGTCGTCGTCGGAGGAGCACCACTTCGAATTGTACTCGGCCGGCGCCGACATCGTGATGAGGGGCTTGCCGTCGCTCGACTTGCGGTCCTCGAAGCCGATCTGGGTGCCGGGGGTGTCGACCTGCCACTCCGGCGGGACGTCGAATGCCGTGCCCCACTTGGGGTTGACGACGACCTTCCAGCCCGCGATGACCGGCTTCTCGGTCGCGTCCCCGCGCGGGTTGTCGTCCGAGCCGGACGACGTGGCGGTCGGCTTCGTGGTGGGCGACTGGCTGGTCTTCTTGCCCGAGCCGCCGTCCGCCTTGTCGTCCTTGCCACCGCTGAGCATCAGGAATCCGGTCACCCCGGCCGCGACGACCACGGCCGCCGCCGCGACGATCGCGACCACCTTCGTCCGGTTGCCGCCACCACCCTGCGGCGGCTGGGGCGTGCCCACCGGGGCCGGAGCGCCCCACTGTCCCTGCTGCCCATAGGGGTTGGGCTGCTGGTACTGCTGGTAGCCGGGCTGCTGATACGGATTCGGCTGCTGGTAACCCGGCTGCTGATACGGGTTGTTCTGCGGGTTCTGCTCGCCCCCGGGCGGCTGCTGTCCTGGCCACATGGGGAGTAACCCTAGTGGCGTCAGGGACACGATTCGGTCACTGCCCCTTGTCAGGGACGTACCGAATCAGGAGTCCGACCCGGTGCCATACAGGCGCACCGTGCGCATGATGGCGCGAACCGGCGAGTCCAGGACCTTGCCGGTGACGCCCGTGGCGCCCACGACTGCCGTCCTTGTCGTCGCCGGATCTGCACCGCTTCTCCTTGTACACGGCGGGCAGCCGGTGACGGTCGGCTTCAGGCCGCCGCTACGCGGATTGTCCTGAGCGGGAGAGGGCGGACGGGGAGGCGGACACCTTCGTCGGCGAGGAGGTGGGTCGGGGCCGGCCTTGTCGTCCTGCTGCGGTCGCGCCCCGTCCCCGGCGGCTGTTCCCCTGGCCGCATGGGCCGCAACGAGACAGCGATCACCGGAGACACCCCTGGCCAGGCCCTGCTACTCATGAGTAACATGGCGGCCATGAGCGCAGACCAGATGTCGATCGGCGAATTGCTCGCCGCCACGGTTCCGATGGTCCGGACCCTGAACCTGGAGTACCTGGAGACCACTCCGGAGCGGGCCGTGCTGTCCCTGCCGGACCAGAGCGAGTACCGCAACCACGTGGGCGGTCCGCACGCCGGGGCGATGTTCACCCTCGGTGAGTCCGCCAGCGGCGCGATCGTCCTCGCCGCCTTCGGCGACCAGCTGTCGCGCGCCGTGCCGCTTCCGGTCACCGCGGAGATCGCGTTCAAGAAGATCGCCCTCGGCCCGGTGAAGGCCACCGCCACCCTCGGCCGCCCGATCGCGGACGTCGTCGCCGAACTCGACTCGGGCAAGCGCCCCGAGTTCCCGGTGGCCGTCGCCATCCAGCGCGAGGACGGCGCCGTGACCGGGGAGATGACCGTGATCTGGACTCTGCGTCCCAACGGCTGACGAACGTCCTGAGGACCGTGGGGGAGGGGCCCGGCCGGGTTCGGCGGGGCCCTCTTGCGTGGGACGGCGGGTCAGGCGGCCCGGCGCCCGGGTTCCCGCTCGTTCCCCTCGGCCCGCTCCCCGCCCCCGAGCTCCAGCCCGCGGGTGAACTCCTTGAGCCAGGCCACGAACTCGGGCCCCAGGTCCGGGCGGTCGCAGGCCAGGCGGACCACCGTGCGCAGATACTCGGCCTTGTCGCCCGTGTCGTAGCGCAGACCGCCGAAGACGACGCCGTGGACCGCGCCGGCCGAGGCGAGTTCCTGGAGGGCGTCGGTGAGCTGGATCTCGCCGCCGCGGCCGGGCGGGGTGCGCTCCAGGGCGTCGAAGACGGCCGGGTCGAGGATGTATCGGCCGATGACCGCGTAACCGCTCGGTGCCGCCTCGGGTGAGGGTTTCTCGACAAGACCCGTCACGCGTACGACCCCTTCCTCGCCAACCGGTTCGACGGCCGCGCAGCCGTAGAGGTGGATCTGCGACGGGTCGACCTCCATCAGTGCGACCACACTGCCCGCGTACCGGTCGCGGACGTCCAGCATCTGGCGGAGCAGGGTCTCGCGCGGGTCGATCAGGTCGTCGCCGAGCAGTACGGCGAAGGGCTGGTCGCCCACGTGGTGGCGGGCGCAGAGCACGGCATGACCGAGGCCCAGCGGGTCGCCCTGGCGGATGTGGTGGATGTCGGCCAGACGCGCGGGGTCGCGCACGGCGTCCAGGCGCACCGTGTCACCCTTGGCGGCAAGCGCCTGTTCCAGCTCGAAGGCGCTGTCGAAGTGGTCCTCGATGGCGCGCTTGTGGCGTCCGGTGACCATCAGGACGTCGTCGAGTCCCGCCGCCGCGGCCTCCTCGACGACGTACTGGATGGCCGGCTTGTCGACGACCGGCAGCATCTCCTTCGGCGTCGCCTTCGTGGCGGGCAGGAAGCGGGTGCCGAGCCCGGCGGCCGGGACGACCGCCTTGCGGACGGTACGGGGGGACGTGGACGCGGGAGTGGCGGAGGCGTGTGGGGCGGTCATGCGGCCCATGCTGACGGGCGGGGATGAGAGCGCGCCGAGAGAAACATGGGAGTCCGCTGTGGAATGATGTCCTCCGTTTCCGGGCCGAAAGTTGGAGATTCGGTGCCCCGTCCGGCTTTCCCCGCACACAAGTTGACCCTTGCGCAACGACGGATCGAATGCCGGTGCGGATACCGCCGGTAACTTATCTGAATTTCCCGCGCCTTGAGGTTCGGGTCACTCGAACTTCTTGTTTCCTGTCGGTCTTGTGTGCGAAGGTGAGCCTCCGCTTGGGAGGGCAGAGGCCAGGCCCGACGGGAAGGCCGTCCCTTAAAGGTATGCACCAATCAGGCATCGCTTTCCGACGGAGCATCATTCCTCGTGTCGTCCTACGGCTTGGAAGGAAATGGTCCCGTGCAGTCCCCCCACCCCCCCCCCCCCCACAGTGCGCCCCGCCCCCGCGTGGGCCCGGGTGAGTGCCACCCCGACCCCGGCGCGCCGCGCGGCGGCCCCCGGTGCCACCCCCCAAGC
>NZ_JBHYKH010000404.1:4002-8367 GCF_042741275.1 Streptomyces sp. NPDC058964 | reverse complement strand
GCCCCCCGCCCCTCGTGCCCCGCCGGGCCCCCCCCCGCGCCGCGCCGGGCAGGGGCGCTGTGGTGTTGCCGGGCTGCGGTCGCCGGTCGCGGGTCCGGCGTGCGGCCGTGCCGGATCGTCATCGACCGGATGCCCTCCGGCGCAGGCCGAGCGGGGCGCAGGCCCCGGTTCGCGCGTGCAGACGAGACGGCCGCCTGACCCCGGGTGCCGGCAGGCGCACGTATCGCCGTTGCCGGATGCCGCACCGGCCGTCGGCCGGCCACGGCTCAGCCGGCCGGGCGGGCCAACCGGGACGCCTCCCGGGCGCAGCCCCATGCCACGGTGACCCCGGCCCCGCCGTGGCCGTAGTTGTGGATCAGCAGCCGTCCGTCCGGCAGCGGCTGCCGCTCCAGCCGTACCGCGTCCCGTACGGGGCGCAGTCCGACCCGGTGCGCCAGGACCCGTGCCCCGGCGATCTCGGGACGGACCGCCGCGCAGCGGGCGACGATCTCCGCGGCCACCGCCGGATCCGGCGTCGGGGTCCACGCGTCGTCCTCCGCCGTACCGCCCAGGATCAGCCCGCCCGGCTGCGGAAAGAAGTAGGTGGAGGCGTCCGAGGAGTGTTCGACGGACGTGAACCACGTGGTGACCCCCGGGTTCTCCACGACGACCAGCTGGCCGCGCACCGGCCGCACGGCCGGGTCCGGCACCAGGGCACGGGCCCCCAGCCCGGTGCAGTTGACCACGACCGGAGCCGGTACCGCGGCCAGGTCGGTCACCGTCCGCTCCTCGACCGAGCCGGACGCCTCGAGCAACCGCTGCCGCAGCCACGCCAGATGGACCGGCATGTCGATCAACGGCAGCCTCGCCCGCAGCCCTTCGTCCCCGGCGCGCAGCCCCGGCACCCGTGCGGCCCAGGCACCGAGCCCGTCCAGCCGCATCCCTTGGTGTACGCCCTCGACCAGGCGTACGCCGGTCTCCTCCGGTCGCGCCGCGAGCTCCTCGTACACGACGAGCGACTCGAGGGCCCAGGCACCGACCAGCGGCTCCGGTTCGATGCGGTACGGCCACCACAGTGCACCGGCGACCGCCGAGGTCGTGCGCTCGGCGGGCTCCCGCGCCCACACCCGTACCCGCGCCCCGCTCTCGGCGAGCACCAGGGCCGTGCTCAGCCCGATGACCCCGCCGCCCACCACGATCACATCGTCACTCGGCTCAAGTTCCACGCGGGGACGTTAGCGAAATATGTCATGCCGCGCTCACATGCATCCCAGTCTGGGGATACTCACAGCATGTCTGCCGCATACGTGTCCTTCGGCCTGGCACCGGCGATGCGCGCCGGCGGTGTCCTGCCCGACGGCGGCTACCAGGTCCACCGGGACTTCGTGGACTTCATCGTCGACGGACGACCGCTGCTGTTCCAGCTCTCCGACCTGGACGCCGTCTCCCCGCTCGCCTCCGACGTGCCTCCCGCGATCTTCACCGCACAGGTCCGCAGCCTGCTGCTGGAGAGCGAGGCACCCTTGCCCGACGGCCGCTACGTCATCTACGGCTGCCCCGACTGCGAGGACCTGGCCTGTGGCGCGGTCACCGCCGTCATCGAACGGGACGGCGACGACTACATCTGGCAGGACTTCGCCTGGCAGACGGACGAGCGGGCCGACCTGGAGCTCAACGGCTATCACGGCATAGGGCCCTTCCGCTTCCACGGCCCCGAGTACCGCGAGGCTCTCGGCGCCCTCCTGGACGGCGCCGGCGCCCCGGGCGCGTCCCGCAGCCGGGTGCTGCTGATCGGCGCCCGCGTCGCCGTCCTGGCCAAGCTCGCTGCCGCCCTGCGCACCATCGGCATCGGCGCCGACATCGCCCAGGACGCCGACGGCGTTCCCCCGGAGGAGCTGCGCGCCTACGGTGCCGTCGCCTTCGGCCGGGCGATCGGCCAACCGCAACGGGCCGCCGTACGACAGGCGTTCGAGCGCGCCGGTGTCGACGTGGCCTATGTCGAGGGACTCGCTCCGATCGTCCCCCTCCTCGTCGCGCAGATCGAACACGCCCTGGACCGCCGCCCCGTGGCACAGCGACGCCTGACGCGCCTGGTGGCGGCCGACGGCGAGGCGGGCATCGAGGTCACCTCGCCCTGCCGGGTCCGTCTCACCGCGTACCGCCTCGACCGGCTCTACCGCACCCACACCCGGGAGGTCTTCGACGGCGTCCTCGAGGCCGGCCGGCACCGCATCGCGCTGGACGCCGAGGCGGTGAAGGGCGCCTCCTTCGTGGTGGCCCGGACCTCGGGAAGCGTGCTGGTGGAGGCGGTGGCCCGCTGACCGGCACCGCGTACGGCCATTAGGATCGGGGGTCTGATGACTGCCACCCTCGTCGCCAAGAACCTCGCCGCCGGCCACGGCGACCGCTCGCTCTTCTCCGGTCTCGACCTCGTCGTCGCGCCCGGGGACGTGATCGGGCTGGTCGGCGCCAACGGCGCGGGCAAGTCCACGCTCCTCACGATGCTCGCCGGGCTGCTCGCGCCCGAGCACGGCGAACTGCGCCTCTCCCCGCCGACCGCGACCGTCGGCCACCTGCCCCAGGAGCCGGAGCGGCGCCCCGGCGAGACCGTGCGCGAGTTCCTCGCCCGCCGCACCGGCGTCACCGAGGCGCAGCGGGTGATGGACGAGGCGACGCAGGCACTGGTCGAGGGGGCGCCCGGGGCCGACGACGCGTACGCCACGAGCCTGGAGCGCTGGCTCGGCCTGGGCGGCGCCGACCTGGAGGAGCGGGCGGAGGAGGTCGCCGACTCGCTGGGCCTGGCCGTGGACCTGGACCAGCCGATGACGTCGCTGTCCGGCGGCCAGGCGGCCCGTGCCGGTCTCGCCTCGCTCCTGCTCTCCCGCTACGACGTCTTCCTGCTCGACGAGCCCACCAACGACCTCGACCTGGACGGCCTGGAGCGCCTGGAACGCTTCGTGACGGGACTGCGCGCGGGCACGGTCGTCGTCAGCCACGACCGCGAGTTCCTCACCCGCACGGTCACCAAGGTCCTCGAACTCGACCTCGCGCAGCGGCAGATCAATCTCTACGGCGGCGGCTACGAGGCCTACCTCGAGGAGCGCGAGGTGGCCCGCCGGCACGCGCGCGACGACTACGAGGAGTACGCCGACAAGAGGACGGCTCTGCAGGACCGCGCGCAGATGCAGCGCTCCTGGATGGACAAGGGCGTGAAGAACGCCCGGCGCAGGGCGGGCAACGACAACGACAAGATCGGCCGCAAGTTCCGCAGCGAGGCCAGCGAGAAGCAGGCCGCCAAGGCCCGCCAGACCCAGCGCATGATCGAGCGCCTGGAGGTCGTCGAGGAGCCGCGCAAGGAGTGGGAACTGCGCATGGAGATCGCGGCCGCGCCCCGCTCGGGCGCCGTGGTCGCGACGCTGCGCGACGCGGAGGTACGGCGCGGCGACTTCACCTTCGGACCGGTCTCGCTGCAGGTCGACTGGGCGGACCGGGTCGCGGTGACCGGCGCGAACGGCGCGGGCAAGTCGACGCTCCTGGGCGCGCTGCTCGGCCGCGTGCCGCTGGACGCCGGGCATGCGACGCTGGGTTCGGGCGTCCTGGTCGGCGAGGTCGACCAGGCCCGCAAGCTGTTCCACGGGCCGGAGGCACTGCTGGACGCCTTCCGCGCGGCCGTCCCGGACACGGAGCCGGTCGAGGTCCGCACCCTGCTGGCCAAGTTCGGCCTGAAGCCGGACCATGTGCTGCGGCCGGCGGCGACCCTGTCCCCGGGCGAACGCACCCGCGCCGCCCTGGCGTTGCTCCAGGGCCGGGGCGTCAACCTCCTCGTCCTCGACGAGCCGACCAACCATCTCGACCTGCCCGCCATCGAACAGCTGGAGTCGGCCCTCGACTCCTACGAGGGCACGCTGCTCCTGGTCACCCACGACCGGCGGATGCTGGACGCGGTGCGTGTCACGCGCCGCCTCGAAGTGGCGGACGGCAAGGTCACCGAGCGCTAGACGCGCCCGCCCGGCCGGAGCCCGCGGCCCGGTGGGGCGGCCTCCTTCGCCGCGCGCTCCACCCGGTCCCGGTGCTCCGCCCACGGGGCGGCGTCCCCGGGAGCCATGTTGGTTCCGTTCGGCCGCTGTCCCGCGGCTCCGTCGAGGAGCTCCCGGACGATGTCGGCGTGTCCGGCGTGCCGCTGGGTCTCGGCGATCATGTGGGTGAGGCTCCGGTGGAGCGTCACCTCACGGCCCGTGTCGCCCGGCAGCAGGCCCACGGCGTCCAGGGGCAGCGACTCGATCGTCTCGTCGGAGTGGGCTCACGCCCGCCGGTACAGGCCGACGATTCGCTCCCGTGTCTTCTCGGCCCGCGCCCAAAGGTCGGCGTTCGTGTCATTGTAGAATG
>NZ_JBHYKH010000404.1:0-3992 GCF_042741275.1 Streptomyces sp. NPDC058964 | reverse complement strand
CACCCACCCGCGCGACCCGCCCCCGCGTCCGCTCCGGTTCCTACCCCGCCCCCGCCCCCCGGAGGGGGGAGGGCGCCGTGTCGCCGGTGATCCACAACGGTGTGCCGGCGAACGGCCGTCCGTAGGCCGCGCCGAAGTACAGCGCCTCGGCTCCGGCCAGGTGCTTGACCAGCCCCAGCAGATTCGTGCCGGTGGGGGTCATGGGGCGGCGGATGTCGTACTCGGACAGGCCTTCCAGCTTCCACAGCAGCACGTCGCGGGCGTCCCGCAGATACACCTGGAGGTCCGTCCTGGGGTCCGGTCGGGTCATGCGGACCAGTCTCCCGGCCGGCCGATCCTTGCCCACGAGTTTTCCGGCCGGGGGGGGCCCGGACGCTCCGGGCCCCCGCGTCGGCTCAGCGGCGCCCGTTCTTCGGGTCGAGCAGACCCGCGCGACGCAGTGCGTCGGCCATCGCGCTGTTGGCCGGGGCAGGCGCCTGGCGCGCGCCGCGGTCTCCGCCGCGGCCCTGCCCCTGCCCCTGTCCCTGGCGCTGCTGCTGTCCGGACCGCCGGCCGCGCTGCTGGGGCGGCCGCCCGCCTCCACCGCGCTGCTGCTGTCCCTGCGCGGCGGCCTCGTCGTCCAGCCGCAGCGTCAGGGCGATCCGCTTGCGCGGGATGTCCACGTCGAGGACCTTCACCTTGACGATGTCACCCGGCTTGACGACGTCACGCGGGTCCTTGACGAACGTCTTCGACATCGCGGACACATGGACCAGACCGTCCTGGTGGACACCCACGTCCACGAACGCCCCGAAGGCGGCCACGTTCGTGACCACGCCCTCCAGGACCATGCCGGAGGACAGGTCGGAGATCTTCTCCACGCCCTCCTTGAAGGTCGCGGTCTTGAACGCCGGACGCGGGTCGCGGCCCGGCTTCTCCAGCTCCTTGAGGATGTCGGTGACGGTCGGCAGACCGAACGTGTCGTCCACGAACTCCGACGGCCGCAGCGACCGCAGCACCGACGTGTTGCCGATGAGGGCGGCCACCTCCTGGCCGGAGGTCTTCACCATGCGCCGGACGACCGGGTACGCCTCCGGGTGCACGCTGGAGGCGTCCAGCGGGTCGCCGCCGCGGATCCGCAGGAAGCCCGCGCACTGCTCGTACGCCTTCGGGCCCAGCCGCGCCACGTTCTTCAGCTGCGACCGTGAGGTGAACGGGCCGTTGGCGTCCCGGTGGGCCACGATGTTCTCCGCGAGACCCGAGGTGATGCCGGAGACCCGGGCGAGCAGCGGCGCGGAGGCGGTGTTCACGTCCACGCCCACGCCGTTCACACAGTCCTCCACCACCGCGTCGAGCGAGCGCGACAGCTTCACCTCGGACAGGTCGTGCTGGTACTGGCCCACCCCGATCGACTTCGGGTCGATCTTCACCAGCTCGGCCAGCGGGTCCTGAAGGCGGCGCGCGATGGAGACCGCGCCGCGCAGCGACACGTCCATGTCCGGCAGCTCCTGCGAGGCGAACGCCGACGCCGAGTACACGGACGCGCCCGCCTCGGACACCATGACCTTGGTGAGCTTCAGCTCCGGGTGCTTCGTGATCAGCTCACCGGCGAGCTTGTCGGTCTCCCGGGACGCCGTGCCGTTGCCGATCGCGATCAGCTCGACCGCGTGCTCCCCGGCCAGCCGGGCCAGCTTCGCCAGGGCCTCGTCCCACTTGTTGGCCGGGACGTGCGGGTAGATGACGTCGGTGGCGACGACCTTGCCGGTCGCGTCGACCACGGCCACCTTCACGCCCGTACGGAAGCCGGGGTCGAGGCCGAGCGTCGCGCGCGTGCCCGCCGGGGCGGCGAGCAGCAGGTCGCGGAGGTTCGCGGCGAAGACGTCGACCGCCTCGTCCTCGGCGGCCGTGCGCAGACGCAGCCTGAGGTCGATGCCGAGGTGCACGAGGAGGCGGGTGCGCCAGGCCCAGCGGACCGTGTCCGTCAGCCACTTGTCGGCGGGGCGGCCGCGGTCGGCGATCCCGAACCTCCCCGCGACGATTCCCTCGTACGAGGAAGGACCGTCCGTCGGCTCCTCCGGCTCCAGGACGAGGTCCAGGACCTCCTCCTTCTCGCCGCGCAGCATGGCGAGGATGCGGTGCGAGGGCAGCTCGGTGAACGGTTCGGTGAAGTCGAAGTAGTCGGCGAACTTGGCGCCCGCCTCCTCCTTGCCCTCCCGCACCTTCGCGGCCAGCCGTCCGCGCACCCACATGCGCTCGCGCAGCTCGCCGATCAGGTCGGCGTCCTCCGAGAACCGCTCGGTCAGGATGGCCCGCGCGCCGTCCAGGGCGGCCTGCGGATCGGCGACGCCCTTGTCGGCGTCCACGAACGCGGCTGCGGCCGCGAGCGGCTCTACCGTCGGGTCCCCGAGCAGGCCCGCGGCCAGCGGCTCCAGGCCCGCCTCGCGCGCGATCTGCGCCTTCGTCCGCCGCTTCGGCTTGTAGGGCAGGTAGATGTCCTCGAGGCGCGCCTTGGTCTCCGCACCCCGGATCTGCGCCTCCAGCTCCTCGGTGAGCTTGCCCTGCTCGCGCACCGACTCCAGGATCGCCGTCCGGCGCTCCTCCAGCTCCCGCAGATAGCGCAGCCGCTCCTCGATCGTGCGCAGCTGCGCGTCGTCGAGCATCTCGGTCGCTTCCTTGCGGTAGCGGGCGATGAAGGGCACCGTCGAACCGCCGTCGAGCAGCTCCACGGCAGCCTTGACCTGCCGCTCCCGTACGCCGAGCTCTTCGGCGATCCTGCCTTCGATGGACCCTGCTGCGAGGGACCCGGGTGTCGTCACGATGCCGTACCGCCTTCTCAACTGAGGTTGCGCGGCAATTGTGGCAGGCGGGACCGACAACCAGGCAGCAGGGCGCCCGCACGTCGCGGGATCGTCGTGGCAGAAAAGGTGGGGAATCCGTCGTTGCGGCCATGGGCCGTCACGCCAAGAATCGGATCCATGGCGCAACGAACCGTTCTCGTCGTCCTCTTCGACGGCGTCCAGAGCCTCGACGTCACCGGCCCGCTGGAGGTCTTCGCCGGAGCCGAGCAGCACACACGGGGCAGCTACCGCCTCCGTACGGCCTCCCTGGACGGCGGTCCCGTACGCAGCTCCAGCGGGCTCACCGTCGTACCGGACCAGGCGCTGGCGGACGCGTGCGACCCGCACACGCTGCTCGTTCCCGGCGGGCACGGCACCCGCCGCCCCGACCCGCGGCTGACCGACTGGCTGCGCGGGCACGGTCCGCGCGCCGAGCGGCTGGTCTCCGTGTGCACCGGGGCGGTCCTGCTCGCCGCGGCCGGTCTGCTGGACGGCCGCCGGGCCACCACCCACTGGGCGTACTGCGACAGGCTCGCCCGGGACCACCCGGCCGTCGAGGTCGACCCCGAGCCCATCTACGTGCGGGACGGAAACGTCGCCACGTCGGCCGGCGTCACCTCCGGCATCGACCTCGCGCTCGCCCTGGTCGAGGAGGACCTCGGCCGGGACACCGCCCTCGCCATCGCCCGCCACCTGGTGGTCTTCCTGCGCCGGCCCGGCAACCAGGCACAGTTCAGCGTCCAGCTCGCCGCGCAGACCGCACGGCGCGAGCCGCTGCGCGAGGTCCAGCAGTGGATCACCGAGCATCCGGACGACGACCTGAGCGTCGAGTCGCTCGCCGCCCGCGCCCGGCTCTCGCCCCGCCACTTCGCCCGGTCCTTCCAGGCCGAGACCGGCACGACCCCCGGCCGCTACGTCGACCTGGTCCGCCTCGAACACGCCCGCCGGCTCCTGGAGGACACGGCCGACGGCATCGAGGAGATCTCCCGCGCCAGCGGCTACGGCACGCCCGAGGCCATGCGGCGCGCGTTCGTCAGGACGCTCGGCTCGGCCCCGGCCGAATACCGGCGCCGCTTCCGTCCCGGGGGCCGGGGGGGGGCGCCCCCCCCCCCCCGCGGGCCGCCCCCCCCCCCCCCGCCCCCCCCGGCCCCCCGCCCCCGCCGGGGCCCCCGCGGG